>NZ_JBOGDD010001301.1:0-3597 GCF_050701675.1 Mycobacterium sp.
GGACATGTATGTGCTCAACTCGTTTCGCGTCGAGCACTATGGCTGGGAAAACTCCTGCGACTACCTCATGGTCGTCGAGTCCGAGATGAAGTTCATTCCCGGCGACCACGTGTTCGTCTGCAAGCGCACCGGCAAGCTGCGGCTCGTCGGCATCCCCGGCCTGCCCTGGCTGTTCCCCGATCCCACCGAGGGCATGACGCCGATTGGCGATGTGCCGGACGAACGTCGGTGAACGGGTGCGAACACTGGCGTACCGAATCTGGTTGGCGTACCTATTGGCGTACGGCCCTCTCGAGACGCAGAAAAGGCGGCTTCGAATTTCTCCGAAACCGTCCCTGATCTGGTCTTTCTCTGGTCGGGCTGACAGGATTTGAACCTGCGACCACTTGACCCCCAGTCAAGTGCGCTACCAAGCTGCGCCACAGCCCGCGGCGCTGCCGGGATCGCCGGCAGCGGTCGAAATGCTACCCCAGCGCTCGTCTGTAATCCCAACCGCCGTCGCCCGCGTCGGCAGAGTCGATCCTGGGGGACGGCGACGAAATGACCGAAGGCCCCTCCCGCTGGGCGTTTCTCAGACCTCGAACGCCGCACTCGGTCAGAAGAACCGACCGGCACCGGTTCTAGACGGTCAGCAGCCGGTACAGCCCGATCAGCCCGACCACCACGATGATGGCCCGCAGCGCATTCGGCGACAGCCGCCTGCCGTAGTGCGCACCGAGGTACCCACCCACGAGTGAACCGACGGCGATGAGCCCCGCCACCGGCCAACTGATCCGGTCGAACGCCACCACCGTGTACGCCAGCGCCGCGACCACGTTCACCCCCAAGGACAACAGGTTCTTCGCCGCGTTCATCCGCTGCATCGACTCCGGCAGCAGCGCACCCATCACACCGACCAGCAGAATGCCCTGCGCCGCGGTGAAATAGCCGCCGTAGATCCCGACCGCGAACGTGCCGATGACCACCGCGACCATCCGACGGGTCGATACGACGTGCGCCTCCTCGGCGGACCGTCCGCGCGCCCACGCCTGAATTCGCGGCCCGAACACCACCAGCAGCAGCGCGCCCACCAGCAGCACCGGCACCACCGTGATGAATACCTTCTCCGGCAGGTGCAGCAGCAGCCACGCGCCGACGCCAGCACCGACGAGAGAAGCCGGGAGCTGCCACCGCAGCCGATCCCACTGACCACGCAGCTCGCGTCGGTACCCCCACGTCCCCGATATGCCGCCTGCCACCAGTCCGACCGCATTCGACATGGTTGCCGTCACCGGCGGATAGCCGAGTGCCACCAGCGTGGGGAAGGTGATCAGGGTGCCGGAGCCGACGACGGCGTTGATCGCGCCGGCACCGACACCCGCGAGGGCAATCAGGATCATGTGGGGAACGGACACCCGACGACCCTAGCGAGCCCTATCGCTTCGGATTTCCGCGCTTCTCCCGCACCCGAACGTTGATCTTCACGGGACTGCCCTCGAAGCCGAACTTCTCCCGCAGCTTGCGCTCCAGGAAGCGCCGGTAACCCGCCTCCAAGAAGCCCGACGTGAAGAG
The DNA here is from genome assembly GCF_050701675.1 of Mycobacterium sp. Taxonomy (GTDB): domain Bacteria; phylum Actinomycetota; class Actinomycetes; order Mycobacteriales; family Mycobacteriaceae; genus Mycobacterium. The sequence continues at coordinate 1,552 of NZ_JBOGDD010001301.1, forward strand.
CACGAAGGTCGGCGGACGCGCGGTCGCCTGGGTCGCGAACAGGATCTTCGGCTGCTTGCCACCACGCACGGGCGGTGGCGTCGCGGCCACGATCTCCTTGAAGAAGGTGTTCAGTTGACCCGTCGAAATCCGCTTGTCCCACGAGGCAAGCGCGCTCTCCAACGCGGGTACCAGCCGCTGCACGGCCCGGCCGGTCTTGGCCGAGATGTTCACCCGCTGCGCCCACTGGACCTGCTCGAGCGAGAGGTCGATCTCCCGGTCCAACAGGAAGCGTCGGTCCTCGTCCATCAGGTCCCACTTGTTGAACGCCAGCACCAGGGCACGGCCCGCCTCGATCACCATCGAGAGCACCCGCTGGTCCTGCTCGGTCAGCGGTTGCGACGAATCGATCAGGACGACGACCACCTCGGCCGCATCGATCGCGCCATGCGTCCGCACCGAGGCGTAGAACTCGTGACCGCTGGCTTGGCCCACCTTGCGGCGCAGACCGGCGGTATCGACGAAACGCCAGAGCTTGCCGTCCAATTCGATCAGCGAGTCGACGGGATCGACCGTCGTCCCCGCGACATCGTGGACCACCGAACGCTCATCGCCCGACAGCCGGTTCAGCAGCGAACTCTTGCCCACGTTCGGCTTGCCAACCAGGGCGACGCGCCGCGGGCCGCCGGAGCTCGATCCGAGCTCGGAAACCGCGGGCAACACTTCGAGTACGGCGTCGAGCAGATCGGCCACCCCGCGACCGTGGATCGCGCTGATCGGGTGCGGCTGCCCAAGCCCCAACGACCACAACAGCGCGGCCTCGGACTCCATCTTTTCGTTGTCGACCTTGTTGGCAGCCAAGAACACCGGCTTGCCCGCGCGCTGAAGACGTTTGGCCGCGGCCTCGTCGGCACTGGTGGCACCCGTGACCGCGTCGACGACGAGGATGATCGCGTCGGCCGTGCGCATCGCGACGGTCGCCTGCTCCGCCACCAATTGCTGCAGCCCCTTGGCGTCGGGTTCCCACCCGCCGGTGTCCTGCACCATGAACCTGCGGCCCAGCCAGTTCGCGTCGTAGGACACCCTGTCGCGCGTGACCCCGGGGATGTCCTGCACGACGGCTTCGCGGCGGCCGAGGATCCGGTTCACCAGCGTGGACTTGCCGACGTTCGGTCGTCCGACCACGGCGACCACTGGCGGTGGCGCGTACTCCGCCTCGAGGTCGGCAGCACTGACGCCGTCGACGCCCTCGGGTGAAAGTTCCCAGTCACCCTCGTCGACCCAGGTGCCGTCCGGCGCGTCGGTTTCGCTCATCGCTGGGCCCTCTGCTCTTCGCGCAAACGCTCATTGCCGACCCCGCCACGCTGCTCGATGAGGTCGAGAAGGTATGCCAAGACCTCGGATTCGGACATGTCGCTGCTGTCGACCACCACTGCATCCTCCGCTGCGCGCAGGGGCGAGACCGCCCGCGTCGAGTCCAGGTGGTCGCGACGCCGCACGTCGGCCAGCACCGCGTCGTAATCGCCACCGATGCCTGCCGCGACGTTCTGGTCGTTGCGGCGACGCGCCCGCTCCTCGGCGGACGCCGTCAGGAAGATCTTCACGGCGGCGTCGGGCAATACCACCGTACCGATGTCGCGACCCTCGACCACCACGGCCGCCGAGCCCTCGGCAAGCTCACGCTGCCTGTCCACCAGCCGGGTCCGAACCTCGGGTACCGCCGACACGGCGGATACTGCCTTTGTGACGGCGTCGCCACGGATCTCAGCCGAGACATCCTCTGCCCCAAGGAAGTAGAGATCCTCATCCGGATCGAAGCCGACCGCGAGGTCGACCTCGGAGACCAGCGCGCCGACCGCTGCGGCGTCCTCGACATCCAGTCCGGCCCGCAGCACCGCCAGCGTCACGATCCGGTACATCGCTCCGGTGTTGAGGTAGCGCGCACCCAGTGCTCGCGCCAAACCTCTTGACACCGAAGACTTTCCGGTTCCAGCCGGCCCGTCGACGGCCACCGTCAATGGGCTGGTCAACCCGCTCACATTCCCACCGCCTTGTACAGTTCGCCGA
>NZ_JBOGDD010001302.1:0-1849 GCF_050701675.1 Mycobacterium sp.
AGCAGGAATCGATCAGTCATCGGATGCCCTCCTTGATGGCAAATTCAGAAACGATCTGCACGAAGGACTCGGGGTCCTCGAAATAAGGAGCATGTCCACAACCCGGCATGACCGCGTAGTGCGATCCGGGTAGAAGTTCGTGCGACTTGCGGCCCATGGATATGGGTGTCCACCGGTCGTCTTCACCCCACACGATCAGCACCGGCAAGTCTGGGCGTTCAGCGCGCAACCGCTCATGCTGGCGGTCGTCGTTGGCCTCCGAGTTCAGCAGGGCGGCAGCCGAAGACAGGGCCGCGGCAGCCCCCGCGGAGGAGTTGATCATCGATTCCTCACGCACCCACGCGTCGGTGACCATCGCGGGGTCGGAGACCAAGAAGCCGAGCTTGTTGCGGACGGCCTCCTCGCTTCCGTTGGAGACGTTGTCCGGCGAAACCTTGTTTTCATCGGGTAGCTCGGCGATGCCCATCGTGCCGATCAACACCACTGCGGACACCACGTCCGGGCGGTCACACGCCAACCGCGCGGCGACCTGACCTCCCAGTGAAGTACCTGCGACCACGACGTTGCGCAAGCCCAGTTCATCGAGCACCGCGGCGATGAACTCGGCGAAGCCGCGCGGTCGATAGTCGATGCCCTCGGCCTTGTCGGCCAGTCCGTGGCCGGGGAAGTCGATGGCGTAGACGTGAAAGCCTGCGGCCACGAGTCCGGGGATTGCCGGGATGAAACGGTCGGCCCGCGAGCCTACCCCGTGCAGGCAGATCAGCGGAGTGACACCGCCTTGGGATTCCACTACGCGTGTGCGGATGCCGTTGGCGGTCACCGGATAGGTGATCACGTGGTCGCGCCCGTGGCTGAACGAAATGGGGGATGGCTTGGTGCTCTGGCTCATCGTGTCGACTTTGGTTGGGCGAGCGCCTCGATCTCGACGACGAACTCTTCGTGGACTAGACCCGCAACGACCAGCAGGGTGTTCGGCGGATACACCCCAGCCGGGTAGATGTCGGCGAAAACTTCCTTGCGGACCTTCATGAAGTGCGGGATAGTCTCGCGCCCAACGACGTAAGTGGTGAACTTGATGACGTCGTCGAATCCGACGCCGGCCGCGGCGAGCGCCGTCGCGACGTTGGCGAACGCGCCGCGCACCTGGCTGTCGGGGTCGGTGCCATCGGTACCGAACTGTCCGGCGACGGCGACGAGTCCGCTGGACACCGCGACTGGCGAGTAGTCACCGAATTTCCGTAGGCCATCGACGGTGGGCAGGTAGTTGATCGACACTTGGGTCTTCTCCTCAGATTTGGTGGTTGGGCGATTCGTCGGTCAAAGTCGGCGCGACGTGGGAGACGGTGGAACGCAGGTGCTTCTTGATGGCCGCCTCCATCGCGTCGGGGTCTCGGGCACGCAGCGCCTCGAGCATGTCCGCGTGTTCGTGCACTGCACTGTCGGCAGGTGCCCTGCTGGACACCAGGATTCCGACGTAGAACCTGGCTCGGGTCGACAGCGATGCGATCAAGGCCAGCAGATCCTTATTCGGGCAAGGCTCGTACATCCTGCGGTGGAATTCCTGGTTGAGACGACCCCAGATGACCGGATCGTTCACTGCAGCCATTTCATTGTTGAGCTGTTCGATCTCCTCGACGTGAGCGGTGTCGGCGAAGTCGATCGCCCGGCGCCCGGCCAGGACTTCGAGTGCCTCCCGCATCTCGTAGAGGTCCAGCAGCTGCTGCACTGTTGGCCGGGTGACCATCGCGCCGCGACGAGGATCAATGGTGACCAGTCCCTCACTGGCCAGCGAATGAAGCGCCTCACGCAACGGTGTCCGACTGACGTCGAGACGCGCCGCCAACTCGTC
>NZ_JBOGDD010001303.1:0-1557 GCF_050701675.1 Mycobacterium sp.
GTGTTGGCGATGGCGGTGACCAGCAACGCGACCAGGTTGGCGGCCTGCGCACCCAACGCGGGATGCAACACCAGATAGAGCAGCGCGTACGCGAGTGTGCTTGCCACGCCGACGATTCCGAAGCGGACCAGCTGCCCGACCATCCCCTTGGGAACACCCGGCACCAGGGGCTCGCGGCCGAGGGCGGCCTGCAGCTCGCACAATGGAAGCGCGCCGGTGGCGAGCGCGCGGCCGACCCGCCAGCAGCCCTTGAGATCGTCGATCGCGGTGCGCACGACGTCGACCCTGGAGTCGGGATCGTCGATCCAGTCGACGGGTACCTCGTGAATGCGCAGGCCCGCGCGTTCCGCGATCACCAGCAACTCGGTGTCGAAGAACCAGCCGGTGTCGACCACCAGCGGCAGCAACTGCCGCGCCACGTCGGCGCGGACTGCCTTGAAGCCGCACTGAGCATCGGAGAAGTGCGCGCCGAGCATGCTCCGGAGGATCAAGTTGTAACTGCGCGAGACGAATTCACGCTTCGGCCCACGAATCACCCGCGACGACGCCGACAGGCGCGATCCGATGGCGACGTCGGAGTGTCCGGAGACCAGCGGTGCGACAAGTGGCATCAACGCCGTGAGATCGGTCGACAGGTCGACATCCATGTACGCGACCACTTCGGCCGTCGACGACGTCCACGCGGCGCGTAACGCTCCCCCGCGGCCCTTGGCATCGAGGTGGATGACGTCCACGTGCGGCAGCTCCTCGGCGAGCCGGCGTGCCACGTCCAGGGTGCTGTCGGTACTGGCGTTGTCGGCCACGGTGATTCGCGCGGCATAGGGCACCTCGGTGGCCAGAAATTGGTGCAGGCGACGGACGCTACCCGGGAGATCTCGTTCCTCGTTGTAGACCGGAATGACGATGTCCAAGACATAGCTGCTGCCGGGGGCGGAGAGTCGCGACGGGCGTGACTCAACCCCGGCCGAGCGTGAATTCGCCAGGTCGGTCATGGCGTCTACCGTCGCCGAGCAAGCTGCCACGGGTCTGCCGCGGAGCTGGCAACTGCCTGTATGGGTCGTCTGGCATGCTCGATGCCATGGCGTCCGTCTTCACCAAGATCATCAATCGTGAAATCCCTGGTCGGTTCGTGTACGAGGACGATGATGTCGTCGCGTTCCTGACGATCGAACCCATGACGCAGGGGCACACGCTCGTCGTCCCGCGTGCCGAGATCGACAACTGGCAAGACGTCGACCCCGCGGCCTTCAACCGCGTGATGGCGGTGTCCCAGCGCATCGGCAGGGCCGTCAGCAAGGCGTTCGGCACGCAGCGATCGGGAGTGATCATCGCCGGCCTCGAGGTGCCGCACCTGCACGTCCACGTCTTCCCGGCCCGCGACCTCTCCGACTTCGGCTTCGCGAACGTCGACCACACCCCGTCGCAGAGGTCACTCGACGAGGCGCAGGCCAAGATCAAAGCGGCACTGGCAGAACTGGATTAACCGTCAGGTGACGGGCACGGGCACGTCGGCGATGCGCGGCAGTTGCACCGTGAAACGGCAGCCCTGGCCGGGCG
>NZ_JBOGDD010001304.1:0-7260 GCF_050701675.1 Mycobacterium sp.
CAGCCGCCGGTGCCGTCGCGGTGGCGAGCAGTTCCTGCTCCCACTCGGCCAGCGGCTCGGCACCCTCGGCGGCCGGCTTGTCGCCGCCGCCACCCGCACCGGAACGGGCCTTCAGGCCCTCGGCGACCGCAGCCGCGATCACCCTGGTGAGCAGCGCGGCCGAGCGGATCGCGTCGTCGTTGCCCGGAATCGGGTAGTCGACGAGGTCGGGATCGCAGTTGGTGTCGAGGATCGCGATGACCGGGATGTTCAGCTTGCGGGCCTCGGAGACCGCGAGGTGCTCCTTGTTGGTGTCGACGATCCAGACTGCCGACGGAACCTTGGCCATGTCCCTAATACCACCGAGGGACCGCTCCAATTTGGTCTTCTCGCGGGTCAGCATCAAGATTTCCTTCTTGGTGCGGCCCTCGAAGCCTCCGGTCTGCTCCATGGTCTCGAGCTCCTTCATTCGCTGAAGGCGCTTGTGCACGGTCTGGAAGTTGGTGAGCATGCCGCCCAGCCAGCGCTGGTTGACGTAGGGCATCCCGACGCGGGTGGCCTCGTCGGCGATGGACTCTTGGGCCTGCTTCTTGGTACCGACGAACATGACACTGCCGCCGTGGGCGACGGTTTCCTTGACGAACTCGTACGCCGAGTCGATGTAGGTCAGCGTCTGCTGCAGGTCGATGATGTAGATGCCGTTGCGGTCGGTGAAGATGAACCGCTTCATCTTGGGATTCCAGCGACGGGTCTGATGCCCGAAGTGGGTGCCGCTGTCAAGCAGCTGCTTCATGGTCACTACGGCCATGTTTTGCCCAGCTTTCATTTGTAGTTTGCCGTCCGGCGTCAGGTGATGCCGAACCCTGGCGTCTGTTGCCTGCCGGACCCTTCTCGAGAATTCCCGAGTAAGGGACCACCCGGCACGCGTGTGCGACCTTGAAGGAACGGGGCCGCGGCACAGGCGCGCGAAGTCAACCCGCTGATGCGAGTTGCAGGACTGAGTTTACACCGTTGACATGCGTGCTTCGTCCACAGCGGCGGTGTTGTCCACAACCCTGGGCTAGTGCCCTTCCCTGATTGCCGTTGGGGCGTTGAACTGGGCGGATGAGAATTCTCGCGCTGTTGGCGGCCGTCGGCATCATCATGGCGGCACCGGTTCACGCCGACGACGGCAGGCTGGACTGGCCTCTTCGACCGCGACCAGAGGTCGTCCGGATCTTCGACGCTCCGTTTCCCAACTGGAATCGCGGCCACCGGGGCGTCGATCTCGCCGGAACGCCGGGTCAGACGGTGTACGCGTCCGCGCCGGGCGCCGTGGTCTTCGCGGGCGAGCTGGCGGGCCGGCCGGTGGTGTCCGTTGCCCATCCAGGTGGCCTGCGCACCAGCTACGAACCGGTGCGCGCGGCCGTACGGGTCGGCCAGCTCGTCGACGGGGGCAGTGCGCTCGGAGAGTTGGTGGCCGGCCACCCCGGCTGCGGCGCATGCCTGCACTGGGGTGCGATGTGGGGCCCTGCCTCGAGAGCCGACTACGTCGACCCCCTGGGCTTGGTCGCCACGACGCCGATCCGGCTCAAGCCCTTGGCTGGCTGACCCACCGGCGTGCGGCGAGGCCGGAATCGCGAATTCGTGACACCTCGTGTCACTTTGCGATCTCAAGATCTCAAGATCACCGGCAAGGCCTTCGAGCTCTGGCGCAGTGCGCCAAGCACGCGCTGACATGCCACTATGTGGGATTCTTCAACTACGGACAGCGCGATGCGTGCCGCTGTACTAATGTGCTCGCTAACGGCTACCGATGGTATGAACCATTTTGAGATCTCATACCAGTCATTGCCGTTGCGATCGGATGCGTGAAGACGATGGAGGCGCGATGAGTCAGGCCAGTCCCCCGATCCGCTGTGATCTCATCATCAATGCGGGCTGGGTGATCACGGTCGACGCCGAACGCCGCATCTTCCGTGACGGCGCCATCGCCGTCACGGGTAGCACCATCGTCGACGTCGGCAAGGCGGCCGACGTGCAGGCACGATACGTGGCCGACAGCAGGATCGACCGCCCCGACGCCGTCGTCATGCCGGGGATGGTCAACGGCCACCGCCACTTGCTGTGTTGCGCGAAGGGCGCCATGCCCGAGGGCGGCAGCACGCTGGAGTCGTTGCGCCGATTCATCTATCCGTCGTTCGCCTCACTCGATCCCGAGGACATGAGTGTGTACGCACGCCACGCGACGGCCGAGATGATCCGCAACGGGACGACGCTGTTCGAGGAACCGGGCTGCAACCACATCGACGCCGTTCTGGAGGCCATCGCCGAGTCGGGCATGCGGGCCCGAATCGGCCTGTGGACATGGGATCAGGAGGGCTCGGGTGGCACCGAATCGCTGCCCGACTGGCTTCGACTGGACACCGACGCCGCGATCCGCCGACTCGAGGAGGGCATCGAGATCGTCGAGAAGTTCGGCAACGAACGCATCCGGCCTGCCGCGACGATCGAAGGCGTGACGACCTGCTCGGACAAGCTGACAGTCGCTGCGGCTCGCATCGCCGAAGAGACCAGGACGCTGGCCGTGCAGCACAAGTCGACCAGTGAACGGGAAGTGGCGCTGGAGCTGAAGGTGTTCGGGGAACGGCCCGTCCGGCACTGCGCGACCATCGGGGCGCTGAACCCGTACACCCTGCTCAACCACGTAACCAGCCTCGATCTGGAAGACGTCGCCGCCATCGCCGACACCGGTGCGACCGTCTCACAGAATCCGAGCACGGCGCTCAAGCTTGCGAAGGGCACGACCGCCCATGGTCGGTGGCCGGAGTTGCTCGCCGCCGGTGTGCCGATGGGCCTGGGCACCGATGCCGAGAACTGCTCGAACCATCAGGACATCTGCCGGGCGATCTACCTCGCGGCACTGCTGCCCCGCGACGCCCGGTGCGATCCCAACGCGGTGAGCGCGGAGGCCGCCGTGGAGATGGGCACCCTGGGCGGGGCACGCGCGCTGCGGTTCGACGACGTGGCCGGATCACTGGAGATCGGCAAGCAGGCCGATATCGTGGTCTTCGACACCAACGACTACGACTGGCGCCCGCTGCACAATCCGATAGCCAACCTGGCCTACGGGGTTACCGGCCATTCGGTGGACACCGTGCTCATCGGTGGCCGGATCGTGTTGCAGGACAAGAAGAGCACCATCTTCGACGAGGGCGCACTCCGCGAGGAGGTCAAGCGCACCGATCGGCGCATCCTGGCCAAGATCGGCATTGATCCCCAGCCGGCCTGGCCGGTCCTGTAGACGAAGGGCTTATCTGTGTACGGTGGCGTCACCCTCCAGCCGGTATATGCACCGGACGAATTCGTGTCGATGGTCCGTCACGTCGAAGATGCCGGGATGCGGTGCCTGTGGCTCACGGACTCGTCCCTGCACTCGCGGTACTGCTACGCGTACCTGACGCTGGCGGCGATGAACACCACCCACATCCAGCTCGGCACCGCGGTCACCAACCCGGTCACCCGGCATCCGGCGCTGGGCGCGGTGGGCATCTCGACGATTGACGAGATCTCCGGCGGGCGTGCGATTTACGGCATAGGTGCCGGCGATCGACCGTTGGAGGCACTCGGCCTGCGCCCCGCCAAGCTCGCGCTGCTGGAGGATTCCGTCGCCGCGACGCGCCGACTGTGGAGTGGTGAGCACGTCACGATGACCGCCCGCGGGTTCGCGCTCGAGGACGCGCACATGCGCCTCCCCGCCCGTACCGACATCCCGATCTACGTCTCCGCGAGCGGACCCAAGACATTGGAACTCGCCGGACGCATCGCCGACGGCGTGATCCTGCTGGCCGGACTACACCCGGACGGTATCGCCTACGCGCTCAAGCACATCGACAGGGGCGTCGAGGCCGCGGGGCGGTCGAAACGGCCGGAGATAACCGTGTTCGCCTACGGCGCCATCGACGAGGACGAGGACACCGCGCTGGCCGCGGGCCGCACGATCGCGGCGTGGTTCCCGATGACCGCACCGGTGTACTGCGAGCTGGCGGGGCTGTCGGCGGAACTGGTCGCCGAGGTGCGCCGCCAGTATGCAGGCGGTGAGTTCCAGGAAGCGGCGAAGGCCGCCGAGCTGCTGCCCACCGACTTCGTCCGCCGCATGTCCCTCTCGGGTAACAGAGCCGCTGCGCGCGAACACATTCGGAACTTGACCGAGCTCGGCGTGGATTCCATGACGGTCTTCCCGCTCGGCGGTGACACCACCACCAGGCTGGCCACCGTCTCCGCATTCGCCGAGTGCCTGCGCGCCGAGGGCCACCTGGACTGACGGTCGGCGCACCGTCAGCGCCCCAGGGACTCCAGCGGGCGGCCCACCATCGTCGGCGCCTTGGTGCCGCGAGACGAACCGGCCAGGGCCAGCAAGCTCGCGATATAGGGCAGGCACAGCCAGAACTGTGACGGAAGCTGTAGGGCGGGCGTCGCGATCACGCCGGTCACCCCGCCGACGGCACAGACGACGCCGACCAACAACATCGTCCACCGCCCACGCACCTGCGGGCGCGTCAACCGCCACACCGCGAACAGCACGACGACGACGCCGGCGACGATCAGCCCGCCCCACACCTGAGCGGGCAGCGATTCCATGGATTGCAAACGCAATTGGAGTGCATCGGTGAAACCGAAGACGAAGCAGGCGGCGACAACGCCGTAGGGTCGCCAGTGTCCGAACACGACGGCGGCCAGGGCGAGGAAGCCGCGTCCCGCGGTCATGTTCTCGGCGAACAGACCGACTTGCCCCACCGAAAGGAAGGCCCCGCCCAGACCAGCGAGCGCGCCCGCGGTGAGCACCCCGCTCCACTGCACGCGGACGACGCTGACCCCGACGGAGTGCAGTACCACCGGCTTCTCCCCCGCAGCCCGCAACATCAGCCCGTGGCGAGTCCGGTACAGCAGGAACGCGACAGCTGGGACCAGGGCATACCCCAGGTAGACCAGCGGCAGCTGGTTGAACAACGCAGGGCCGATCCCTGGGATGCTCGACAACACCGGTACCGCAAAGGGTTCCATCCGCACGGTGGTCGGCTGGGCCCCCTCGAACTGCAGCCGGTACAGGAACATGGTGAGGCCCGCGGCGAGGAGATTGATCGCGACGCCCACCACGATCTGATCGCCACGCAGGTTTACCGACGCGAACGCCATGATCGCGCCTGCGGCCAGACCGGCGCCGATTCCGGCGGCGAGGCTCAGCGTGACGCTGCCGGTGGCGTAGGCGGTGATGAACCCCGCGTATGCGCCGAACAGCATCATGCCCTCGAGACCGATGTTGATCACCCCAGCCCGCTCGGACACCAACTCGCCCAACGCCGCAAGGATCAGCGGCAGCGACAGCCGTACGGCGGCAGCGAGCAGCGCCACGTCGAATGGGTTCACGACCGAGCCTCCTGCACCAGTGGTTCGAGTGGAGCGGTACGCCGGCCAGTGCCGGTCCGGAAGCTCCGCTTCTCGACATACCAGGCCGACCCGGTGACGAGCAGAATTACGATGGCCTGGGTGGCGGTGACGAGACCAGAGGAGATACCCTCGCGGGCTTCGAGCAGGCCGCCTCCCTGACGCAGCGCGGCAAGCAGGAACGCGGCAGGGACACAGCCCAGCGGTGAGTTCCTGGCGAGCATCGCCACCACGATGCCGTCGAAACCGTAGTCGGCGGAGAACCCTGGCGCGAGGTTGCCTGCAGGCGAAGCCAGCACCAGCGAGGAACCGGCCACCCCGGCCAACGCGGCCGACGCACACAGTGCCCAGACCCCGACGGCCGTGGTTCTGGTACCGGTCGCACGGGCGGCTGCGGGATTGGCGCCCGTCAGGCGCAACCGGTAGCCGACCACGGTGTGGCGCACGACGAAGGCGGCCACCGCCACCAGAACGACCACCAGGACGATGTCGGCGCGAAGTATGGTGTGCGGCAGCAACACCGGCCACCGCGCCGACGGCGCGACCGGTGCGCTCTGCCCGAGAGTGCCCGTCGGCTCCTCCAGAGGGCCGTTCGCCAGCCACGACACCACCTGGACCATGATCAGCGTGAGCAGCAGGGTCGCGATGAAGTCGTTGACCCCGCAGCGCGCCCACAGCCATGCCGCGATGCCGCCCAACAGCGCGCCACCGCACGCACCCGCGAGCACCGCGAGCGGCAGGTGCACGGCCATGGGCAGGTCGCGCAGCGACAACCCCACCACCGCGGCGGCGGTGCCGCCAGCCAGAATCTGACCCTCCAGCCCGACGTTGAGCCTGCCGACGGTGAAGGCGATCACCCAGCCGAGCGCGGCAAGCACCAGTGGGATGAACTTGGTGAGAGTGGAGCCGAATTGGGCCGGACTGCCGAACACGCCGTCCCACATCGCCGCGACGGCAGCCTCGACCGGCACGCCGGTGCAGGCTATGACGGCCAGGGATATCGCCAGTGCCAGGATGACGGCGGCGACGCTCACCAGTGGGCCCCGCAGTGAGCTGATGCGCACTAGCCTTCGCTCCGCGCGGCCATCAGCTCACCGATGCGTTCGCGGGTGACGCTGCCCGCGTCCGGGATCTCGTGAAGTTGGCCATCGGACATCACCGCAATGCGGTCGGACAGCGCGAAGATCTCGTCGAGTTCAGCGGAGAACAGGACCGTCGCGCCACCGGCCGCCTTGTGGGCGTTGATCTGGGCGTGCACGAACTCGATCGCCCCGACGTCAAGGCCGCGGGTTGGCTGGGCGGCGATCAGCAGGTCGGGAGCGTCGTGCAGCTCGCGGGCCAGAACGATCTTCTGCTGATTGCCGCCGGAGAGCTGCTCGACGGGCGCATCCGCGCCGGGAGCTTGAATGCTGAAGCGTTGCATCAACTCTCGGCAGTGCGCCCGGATCTCGCGGGAACGCAGCACCCCGAACCGGCGGAACCGGGCCTGGCCGACGGCGCGCATCATCAGGTTGTCGGCCACTGACAGTGACAGCGCAAGGCCGTCGGCGTGGCGGTCTTCGGCGATCACCGCCGTGCGCCCTGGCCGCTCACCGTGGGCCGGGGCGGTTACGGTGACCGTCCCCGCCGACGGGGTGCGTAGCCGGGCCAGTAGCTCGGCGAGTTCGGTCTGCCCGTTGCCCTCGACACCGGCGATACCGACCACCTCGCCGGCGTGCACGTCGAGGTCGATCGGGCCGAGGACACGATCGGCACGGTAGCCCCGCAACGTGAGTCCACGTGCACTCAGCACCGTCGGCCCCGCCACCACCACCTGGCGCTGTGTCCTCAGCACCACCTCGCGGCCCACCATCATGG
>NZ_JBOGDD010001305.1:0-1672 GCF_050701675.1 Mycobacterium sp.
GTCGTAACCGAACCCGTCGATGTCGGCGGAGAAGATCTCGATCCGACCGCTGGGCGTGTGCAATTCGTGGGCCACGGGATCGGCGCGGAAGTCGGCAGCAGTGACAATCCGGTCTCGGTCGGCAACCGCAAGCTCCCCGCCGTCCAGAACTCCTCGAAGGTCGGGACCTCGAAATCGAGTCGGGCCGCCCACTTCTCGTACATGTGGACCAGCCATTCCATGGCGGTGCGGCCCTCGGTGAACTTCTCGCCGAGACCCAGCCGATCGGCCAGCGCCGCGAACGTCGTGTAGTCGTCGCGTGAGTTGGCATACGGCTCGGCCATCGCCGGCATGGCCATCAGGAGTGGGTCATTGCGCGAGCCCGAGTAGTCGTCGCGTTCGAACGGAGTGGTGGACGGCACGACGATGTCGGCGTGCTTGGCCATTGCCGTCCAGTACGGCTCGTGCACGACGACGGTGTCGACCCGACCGAGCGCCCGCCGCAGCCGCGATATGTCCTGATGGTGGTGGAACGGATTTCCGCCCGCCCAGTACACGCACTTGATGTCGGGGTAGGTGAGCCTGCGCCCGTTGTAGTCGAACTGCTCCCCGGGATGCAGCAGCATGTCGCTGACGGCAGCCACCGGAATGAAGGTCGTGACGGGATTCAGTCCCTGCGGGAAGGTGGGCAACGGGCAGCGCAGCGGCGCCATGCCGAGCTCGTTCTGCGATCCGTAGCCGTGGCCGAAACCGCCTCCGGGCAGGCCGATCTGGCCGAGCATGGCGGCGAGCGTCAGACCCATCCACGGGGCCTGCTCGCCGCAACGCACACGCTGCAGTGACCAACTCACCATCACGATGGTGCGCTGCGCGGCCATCCGCCGCGCCAACGCGACGAGGTCCTGCGCGGCCAGACCGCTGATGTCGGCTGCCCACTGCGGCGTCTTCGGCACTCCGTCGTCGGTGCCGAGCAGGTAGCGCTCGAAGCGGTCGTAGCCGATGCAGTGGGTACCGAGGAACTGCCGGTCGACGAGTCCCTCGGCGGCCAGCACGTGGGCCAGCGCGAGCATGATGGCGACGTCGGTGCCTGGCACGGGCGCCCACCATTCGCAGTCACCCGAGGTGTCGTCCCGCAGCGGGCTGATGGACACGATGCGCCCACCGCGGTCGCGGAGGCTCTGCAGTGCACTCCGGGTCGGATGTTCGGTGGTGCCGCCGGGATTGACTGCGGAGTTCTTCACGCCGACGCCGCCGAAACACACCAGTAGTTCGGTGTTCTCGGCGATCACGCTCCACGCCGTTGATCGCTTGAACAGGTCGTCGTGGGTGCCGACGACCCGGGGCATGATGACCCCGGTGGCACCGAGGCTGTACGAATGTCGCGAAAAGGTGTATCCACCAAGTAGTTTCAGGAACCGGTGCACCTGGCTCTGGGCGTGGTGGAATCGGCCGGCGCTGGCCCAGCCGTACGAGCCGCCGTAGATGGCCTCGTTGCCGTAGGTGTCGACGACGCGGCGTAACTCGTCGGCGAGCAGTTCGGTGAGTTCATTCCACGACACGGCGACGAATTCTTCGGCGCCGCGGCGGTCGGTGGGTTCCGGACCATTTTCGAGCCAGCCGCGGCGGATTGCGGGGGTCTGGACTCGCGACTCGTGCTTGATCGAACCGGGCAGGTTGCCGAGCAGGGGTGACG
>NZ_JBOGDD010001306.1:0-12235 GCF_050701675.1 Mycobacterium sp.
CAACGTAACCGAGGCGTTAAATGGCACAGCACGCGGACGACTCCACGCTGAATGCGATGATCGGGCTGACGGTGAAGAGGCTGCGTGAGAAGTCAGGGCTATCGATGCGTGAACTCGCCCGGCGCTCCGGCGTCAGTCAGCCGTTCCTCAGCCAGATCGAGCGTGGCGTCAGCGCGCCATCCATGGTCACGACCTACCGGCTTGCGGAAGCGCTCGACGTGCTGCCTGGCGCGCTGCTTCCCGCCTCACCCACATCGCAGGTGACCGTCGTCCGGGCTGACGAGGGACGCACGATCCCCGTGGCGAACCGACCCGACGCGGCAGCGGGCCGCGCCCTGCTCATGCAACCGGGCAACCCGCTCGAGATCATCGAGTACCGCATCGAGCCCGGTCAGTACCTCGAGGAATGGTTCGAGTTGGCAGGCGATCTCGCGCTGTACCTGGTGAGCGGCGTCCTCGACGTCGAGGTCGAGGGACATCCGATCGTGCGACTGCATCAGGGCGACCTACTGGGCCACCCTGCCGCGATTCGCCACCGATGGCTCCTGGTGGACGACCATCCCGCGCACGCGCTACTCGCCATCGCGCACCCGGCCGATGGTGCGGTACGGCGGTCACCGTCGCGCAGCTGAGGTTCTAGAACAAGGTGAATTGGTCGCCGCTCAGGGTCGCGTCGGTGAAGTCCTCGACTCCGGTGCCGCCCACGATGCCCGCCACCAGCGCCATGAAGTCCGCATCTCTGAGCAACGGAACTCCCATCTCACCGGCCTGATAGCCACGCCCCTGTCCTGGCTCCAGCTCGTCACAGATCACCAATGACGTCTGCTGATCGACGGTGTCGGCGTACGCCAGACCGGCGTGCAGAATTCGCTCGATGAGTTCCTCGTAGGTGTGCGTCACCTCCGATGACAACGCCACCCGCATGCCCTGCACCAGGGGTCTGCCCGCCACGAACCGGCCAGGGTTCTGGAAGTCGCACGGCAGCCGCGCCGCGACCGACTTCAGCGGCAGCAGCTCCTCGTGGGTCACGTGCCCGTTGGGCCAGCACCGCCTCTTGACCGGGCGCACCGGCAACCACGCCTTGCGGTCGTGGGCACCGGCGAGCGCCGGCTTCAAGATCTGTGCAAGGACCAGGGCGTCGTCCAGAGCGTCGTGAGGGCGCATCTGGGTGACTCCCCAATGCGCAGCGAGTGTCTCCAGCCGGAGGTTCTCGATGCCAAGCGCCAGTCGGCGTGACAGCTCCACCGTGCACATCACGGTGTCGACGGGCAGCTCGGCTCCGACGAGTTCGGCTTCGGCGGCCAGGAACGCGTAGTCGAAGCCCACGTTGTGCGCCACCATCGTGCGACCTTCGAGCACGCCGTTCAGCTCGCCGACGACGTCGCCGAACGTCGGCTGGCCCTCCAACATCTCGGTGGTCAGCCCGTGGACGTGGGTGGGGCCGGGGTCGACTCCGGGGTTGAGCAGGCTGGAGAAACTGCCCTCGACGTTGCCGTCGTCACCAAGGGCCAGGGCCGCGACGCTGACGACGCGAGCCTGCCGCGGGTGGAAGCCCGTGGTCTCGACGTCGACCACCGCCCAGCCCGAACCGGGCTCGGTGGCTGGTCGGCCGAACGTTTGGCTCACGATTCGAGGATGACACGGTGCTCGGACATTCTCGGCCAAGGCTGGACAAGGGCCGCCGCGTGTCGCCCGTCGACTTTGGCCCTCCTAGACTGCCGGGGATGGTTACCGCTCGTGGACGGATCGCGCTCGGTACGGGCGCGGCGGCACGTTGGGCGTCGCGCGTCACCGGCCGCGGCGCGGGGGCCATGATCGGCGGCCTCGTCTCCATGAAGCTGGACCGCTCGATCCTGAGCCAGGTCGGGGCCGGCCGCCGCACCGTCGTCGTGACCGGCACCAATGGCAAGTCGACCACCACCAGGATGACCGCCGCCGCGCTCGCCACCATCGGTCCCGTCGCCACCAATGCCGAAGGCGCCAACATGGACGCGGGCCTCGTCGCTGCCCTCGCCGGTGCGCCGAAGGCAGAGCTGGCCGCCCTTGAAGTCGACGAGATGCACGTGCCGCACGTCTTGGATGCTGTGCAAGCCGCCGTCGTCGTCCTGCTCAACCTGTCCCGCGACCAACTCGACCGCGTTGGCGAGATCAATCACATCGAACGGACGCTGCGCGACGGGCTGGCGCGCCATCCGGGCGCCGTGGTCGTGGCCAACTGCGACGACGTGCTCATGACGTCGGCGGCCTACGACAGGCCCGACGTGGTGTGGGTGGCCGCAGGCGGCAGCTGGGCCAACGACTCGGTGAGCTGCCCGCGCAGTGGCGAGATCATCGTGCGCGAGCAGTCGCACTGGTACTCGACGGGCACCGATTTCCAGCGGCCGACGCCGCAATGGTCCTACGACGACGACAACGTCTACGGGCCGGACGGCCTGGTCCTGCCGATGACCCTGGCGCTGCCCGGCGCGGTCAACCGGGGCAACGCCACCCAGGCGATCGCCGCCGCGGTCGCGCTCGGTGCCGATCCCGCCGCTGCGGTGGCCGCGGTGTCCGGCGTCGACGAGGTGGCGGGCCGCTACCGGACCGTGCGGTTGGGTCAGCACACCGCTCGCGTACTGCTTGCCAAGAATCCGGCGGGCTGGCAGGAGGCCTTGTCGATGGTCGACAAGCACAGCGCGGGCGTCGTGATCGCCGTCAACGGACAGGTTCCCGACGGCGAAGACCTGTCCTGGCTGTGGGACGTCCGCTTCGAGCACTTCGACGACACGGCCGTCGTGGCGGCGGGTGAACGGGGCACCGACCTCGCGGTCCGCCTCGGGTACGCGGGCGTCGGCCACACCTTGGTGCACGACACCGTCAAGGCCATCGCGTCGTGCCCGCCCGGGCACGTCGAGGTGATCGCGAACTACACGGCGTTCCTGCAACTCAACCGGCGGCTGCCCAATGCGTGAGTCGACCATCCGGATCGGGCTGGTATTGCCCGACGTCATGGGCACCTACGGCGACGGAGGCAACGCCGTCGTCCTGCGACAGCGGTTGCGGCTGAGGCGTTTCGACGCCGAGATCGTCGAGATCACACTGGGCGATCCGGTGCCGGACTCGCTGGACCTCTACACGCTCGGCGGGGCGGAGGACTACGCCCAACGGCTGGCGACCAAACACCTGATCCGGTATCCGGGCCTGCAACGGGCGGCCGAGCGTGGCGCTCCGGTGCTGGCGATCTGCGCGGCGATTCAAGTGCTCGGCCACTGGTACGAGACCTCGTCCGGGGAGCGGGTCGACGGTGTCGGAGTGCTCGACGTGACCACGTCGCCACAGCCGAAGCGGACCATCGGCGAAGTGGTGTCCCAGCCGTTGCCGCCCGGCCTCGACCAGCGTCTCACCGGCTTCGAGAACCATCGCGGCGGAACGGTTTTGGGCCCGGCCGCCGAGCCGCTCGCCAAGGTCGTCAGCGGGGCGGGCAACCGCGACGGTGACGGCGTCGACGGCGCGGTGCAGGGCAGTGTCGTCGCCACCTACCTGCACGGTCCGTGCCTGGCGCGCAATCCCCAGCTGGCCGACCACCTGCTGTCCCGCGTCGTCGGCGAACTGGCGCCCATCGAGCTGGCGGAGGTAGAGCAGCTGCGACGGGAACGGCTCGCCGCGCCACGCCGCGTCTAGGGCCCGTGTCCGAAGGTGCACTCACGCAGAGAAATTGCGAGTGCACTCCTGCGTGGTTGCACTTTCGAGCAGCTAGGGAGCTCGCCAGCCGCGTGCCAA
Organism: Mycobacterium sp.; assembly: GCF_050701675.1. Lineage (GTDB taxonomy): Bacteria > Actinomycetota > Actinomycetes > Mycobacteriales > Mycobacteriaceae > Mycobacterium. The sequence continues at coordinate 3,760 of NZ_JBOGDD010001306.1, forward strand.
CAACGCGTTGCGAACGCTCGCGACGATCTCGTCGGGCCGGTCCTCCTTGATGACGTACGTGACGTTCCATTGCATCGACGCCAGTTTGCGCTTCACCTTCACGTCCTTCGCGTACTGCAACCGATCGGTGCGGTGCTGGTCGCCGTCGTACTCGGCGCCGACGCGATAGTCCTCCCAACACAAGTCCAGTGTTCGCACTAGCCGCCCGTCGTCGATCACTCGGATCTGCGTCGCGGGCTTGGGCAGTCCGGCGTCGATGAGGAGGAGTCGCAACCACGTCTCCTTCGGTGACATCGCTCCGCCATCCACTAGCGGCAAGGCCATCCGCAACGCCGCAAGTCCCCGCGCCCCCTGGTGCCTTGTCATCAACGCGAGCACGTCGACGTCCCTGAATCCCGTCGCACGCTTGAGTGCGTCGAGTCGGGCGATTGCCTCGCCTCTGTTCCCGTGCCTTCCCAAGTCGAACGCGGTGCGCGCAACGGTGGTCACACTGATGCCCGCGACCGTCGTCACCTCGTCGGCGAAGCTCGACTCGTTGCGCACGATGAGTCCACGCGGAGGACGCTTGACGTCCCCGATGAGTTCGATCGGCGTGGTCGCATCGACCCACTCCGCGAAATGAAGCGCCGATGCAGCGGCGCCCGCGACCACCGCCTTGCGCTTGGACCACAGCCACGCCGCCATCGTGCGATCGCGCAACGTAGGTTGCTGCCTCTTGTCGATGTACACGTCGGGTAACAAGCGCCGATACAAACGCCGGAGTTCATGACGACTCACGTCACCGTTGGCAAGTGCTTCACTGCCCCGAAATGGCTCCCCCATGGCCAGATCCTGCCGACGTGAACCGACAAGCCGACAGTGCAATGGCGCAGCAGAAGTGCGAGTGGCAACCTGCGCCGTTGCACTCTCGCGGGACTACAGCCCGAGGTCGCGGAGGAACTCCGGCTTGTAGGCCTCGAGGATGACGTAGCTCGGGTCGGGAACGGGGACATCCGGTGCGTCGTCAGTGACGGCGTGGCCATCGCCTGCGTCGACCCACCCCTGCGCATCCGCATTCCACCGGCTGGTGGTGTATTCGGCGGTGATGCCGTCGGCCTGGACGAGCTCACGAACGTTGCGCTCGGCCTCGCGGGCGTCCTGCAGGCTGTGCGTGTAGAGCTGGATCCTGTTGCCGTCCCGCGTTACCGTCACCCGGCTGCCGAGCCGCTTGCGCGCCTCGTCGTCCACGTCAAGCGACCGCAGCCGCTTCCAGAATGAAAGGTGATGCTCCTCGTCACCGAGCTCGACCTCGACCTTGAACTCCTCGTCCGGCATGCTCGCCAACCTAGGCCATGGCCCTGCGGCCGGTCAGAGCGCGTCCCAGTGTCAGTTCGTCGGCGAACTCCAGGTCCCCACCCATCGGCAGGCCCGAGGCGATGCGCGTCACGGACAGCCCGGGAATGTCGCGCAGCATGCGCACCAGGTACGTCGCCGTCGCCTCGCCCTCGGTGTTGGGGTCGGTGGCGATGATCACCTCGGCGACGTCGACGCCGTCGACTCGTTCGCCAATTCTGTTGAGCAGCTCACGAATTCGCAACTGCTCGGGCCCGACGCCGGATAGCGGGTCCAGCGCGCCGCCCAGCACGTGATAGCGGCCGCGGAACTCCCGCGTGCGCTCGACGGCCTGAACGTCCTTGGGCTCCTCGACGACACAGACAAGTGAGGCGTCCCGGCGGGGGTCCGAGCAGATGCGACAGCGGTCGTCATCGGAGACGTTGCCGCACACCGAACAGAACTTCACGCCGTCGCGGACCTTGCCAAGCACTGCGGTCAACCGGTCGATGTCGGGCGGCTCGACGGACAGCAGGTGAAAGGCGATGCGCTGCGCGCTCTTCGGCCCGATACCCGGCAGCTTGCCCAGTTCGTCGATCAGATCCTGGACCGGCCCCTCGAACAAGTCAGAGCCCCGGAATGTTCAGGCCGCCGAGGCCGCCGGCAAGCGGGCCCAGCTTGCTCTGCGCCATCAGGGTGACCTGACGGGCCGCGTCCTGGATGGCTCCGACGACCAGATCCTGCAGCGTCTCGACGTCATCCGGGTCGACGACCTTCGGGTCGATCGCGACGCTGATCACCTCGCCACTGCCCTTCATCGTCACCTGAACCAGGCCGCCGCCGGCCTGGCCGTGCACCTCCGCGACGGCGAGGGTTTCCTGTGCCTCCATCAGCTGCTGTTGGACCTGTTGAGCCTGCGCAAGGAGCGCCGACATGTCGGGCGGTTGGCCGGGCTGCATACGGTCCCCTTGCGTGTTGGTACCAGGTTGGTCTCGACTTGATTGCTGTCGTCCGAACGTGGCGTTTTGCCCTTCAAGCCTAGACGCCCGCCGGGCTACCTTGGCGCCGTGCACGTACCTGCCTGCCTGCGTGTCGGCGCCGCTCTGGCTGTCGGCCTCATCGTCGCAGCGTCCGCCGGACCCATCGAGGTCCCGGCCGCCGTTGCCGCCCCTGCCAACATCGCCGGGATGATCGTATTCCTCGATCCCGGACACAACGGCGCCAACGACGCGTCCATCAGCAAACAGGTCCCCACGGGCCGGGGCGGCACGAAGGATTGCCAGGCCAGCGGGACGTCGACCAACGACGGCTATCCCGAGCACACGTTCAACTGGGAGACGGTGCTGCGCATCCGCGCGGAACTGACGCAGTTGGGGGTGCGCACGGCGATGTCGCGCGGTGACGACACCGGGCTCGGGCCGTGCGTGGACGAGCGGGCCGCGATGGCCAACGCGCTGAAGCCGGACGCCATCGTGTCGATCCACGCCGACGGCGGCCCGGCCACCGGCCGCGGCTTCCACGTCAACTACTCGTCCCCGCCGCTCAACGCCGCGCAGTCGGGACCTTCGGTCCAGTTCGCCAAGACCATGCGAGATCAGTTGCAGGCCGCAGGCCTGATACCCGCCAACTACATCGGCCAGGGCGGACTGTACCCGCGCTCCGACCTCACCGGGCTGAATCTGGCCCAGTACCCGTCGATTCTGGTCGAGATGGGCAACATGAAGAACCCTGCGGATTCAGCACTGATCGAAAGCCCCGATGGGCGGCAGAAGTACGCCGACGCCGTCGTGCGGGGAATCGCAGGCTACCTGGCGACCAGGCCCCCGCGAGCCGTCGCCTAGCTGCCCTCGACCTGCTTCCTGAGGTTTTCGAGCACCTCGGCCTGGATCTTGCGCAGACCCAACGGGGCGAACGTCTTCTCGAAGAAGCCCTTGACGCCGCCCGCGCCCTGCCAAGCGGTCTTGACCGTGACCGACGAGCCGGGTCCGGCGGGAGCGACGGTCCAGTTGGTCACCATCGTCGAGTTGGCGTCCTTTTCGATCACCGTGTGTCCAGCTACGTCGACGCTGGCCTTGACGTCCCGGACGCGGGATTCGGTGGCCTGCAGCTTCCACGTGGCGACGGTGCCCGCACCCTGCCCGCCCTCGAGGACCTGATACCCGCTGTAGTGCGAGGACAGGATCTTCGGGCGAACCGTCTGATAGTCCGCGACCGCCGTGAGGACGGCATCCGGGTCGGCGTTGATCAGAACAGTGCTTGAGGCGCTGACCTGTCCCATCGGTGAAGGCTCCTAGATAGGGGGATGAACGGAAGTGATCCCGTGTCGGTGCGGTCGCATCGGGTGCAACCGGGGTCTAGCGTATATGTGTGACTGTTGCACGGATCCAAGCGCAGTCGGCCCACGCGGCAGGCGTGGAGAGACTGCTGGCGAGCTACCGCGCCATCCCGCCGAACGCCACCGTGCGACTGGCCAAACCCACGTCGAATCTCTTTCGCGCCCGCGAGAAGGCGACGGCCAAGGGTCTGGACGTGTCCGGTCTGACGGGGGTCATCTCCGTCGATCCCGATGCCCGCACCGCGGACGTCGCGGGTATGTGTACCTACGAGGACCTGGTCGCCGCCACGCTGCCGTACGGGTTGTCGCCGTTGGTGGTGCCGCAGCTGAAGACCATCACCCTCGGCGGCGCGGTGACGGGGCTCGGCATCGAGTCGGCGTCCTTCCGCAACGGCCTGCCCCACGAGTCGGTGCTCGAGATGGACATCCTCACCGGGTCCGGTGAGATCGTGACGGCAACTCCCGACCAGCACGCCGACCTGTTTCGGGCGTTCCCGAATTCCTATGGCACCCTGGGCTATTCGGTTCGCTTGAAGATCGAGCTCGAGCCGGTGAAGCCGTTCGTGACGCTGCGGCACCTGCGGTTCACGTCGCTGCCGGAGATGGTCGCCACCATGGACAGGATCGTCGAGACGGGCGGTATCGACGGCTCACCGGTCGACTACCTCGACGGTGTGGTGTTCAGCGCCGACGAGTCCTACCTGTGCCTCGGCGTGCGGACGTCGACGCCAGGCCCCGTGAGCGACTACACCGGCCAGGACGTCTATTACCGGTCGATCCAACACGCGAGCGGCGAGAAGCACGACCGGCTGACCATCCACGACTACCTGTGGCGCTGGGACACCGACTGGTTCTGGTGCTCGCGGGCGTTCGGTGCTCAGAACCCGACGATCAGGCGGTTCTGGCCACGGCGCTTCCGGCGCAGCAGTTTCTACTGGAAGCTGATCGCGTACGACCGCCGCTTCGACATCGCCGACCGCATCGAGAAGCGCAACGGCAGGCCCCCACTGGAACGCGTGGTGCAGGACATCGAGGTGCCGATCGGGCGCACCGCCGAGTTCTTGGATTGGTTCGGCGAAAACGTGCCGATCGAACCGCTGTGGCTGTGCCCGCTTCGGCTGCGCGACGACACAACCTGGCCGCTCTACCCCATTGCCGGGCATCAGACCTACGTCAACATAGGCTTCTGGTCATCGGTGCCGGCCGGCGCGTCAGAGGGCGAAACGAACCGCCTGATCGAGGAGAAGGTCAGCGAGCTCGACGGCCACAAGTCCCTGTACTCCGACGCCTACTACTCGCCCGAGGAGTTCAGCGCGCTCTACGGCGGCGAGACCTACAACACGGTCAAGAAGGCCTACGACCCAGACTCACGTCTGCTTGATTTGTATGCGAAGGCAGTGGGGAGACGCTGATGAGCGCTTGCGCGAGGAAGACAAGGCTGATGAGCGCTTGCGCGAAGAGGAGAAGACCATGACGACGTACAAGGAAGATTCGGCTCAAGCGACGACTGGCAAGCTCACGCTCGCCGAGATCCTCGAGTTGCTCGCCTCGGGCAACGATCTCCCGCTGAAGTTCACCGCATACGACGGCAGCTCGGCGGGTCCCGAGGACGCCGCGATCGGCCTCGATCTGCTTACCCCGCGTGGCACCACCTACCTGGCCACCTCACCCGGCGAATTGGGCCTGGCCCGTGCCTACGTCTCCGGTGACGTCGTGCCGCACGGCGTTCACCCCGGTGATCCGTACGAGCTGCTGCGCGCACTGGCTGACAATCTCGACTTCAAGCGGCCGTCGGCGCGGGTGCTCGCCAACATCGTTCGATCGATCGGCTTCGAGCATCTTCGGCCGATCGCCCCGCCGCCGCAGGAGGCGCTGCCACGCTGGCGTCGCGTCGTGGAAGGAGTGCGGCACAGCAAGTCTCGCGATGCCGATGCCATCCATCACCACTACGACGTGTCGAACACGTTCTACGAATACGTGCTCGGCCCTTCGATGACCTACACCTGCGCGGCCTATCCCGACGTGGATGCCAGCCTTGAGGAGGCGCAGGACAACAAGTACCGACTGGTATTCGAGAAGCTGCGCCTGCAGCCCGGCGACCGCCTGCTCGACGTGGGTTGCGGCTGGGGCAGCATGGTGCGCTACGCCGCGCGTCACGGCGTGAAGGCCATCGGTGTCACGCTGTCGAAGGAGCAGGCGGCGTGGGCGCAGAACGCCATTGCCGAGGAGGGCCTGTCCCATCTGGCCGAGGTCCGTCACGGTGACTACCGCGACGTCCGCGAGTCCGGGTTCGACGCGGTGTCCTCGATCGGGCTGACCGAGCACATCGGGGTGCACAACTACCCGTCGTACTTCCGCTTCCTCAAGTCCAAGATGCGCACTGGCGCTCTGCTTCTCAACCACTGCATCACCCGGCCGGACAACCGCGCCGCGGCGACGGCGGGCGGTTTCATCGATCGCTACGTGTTCCCCGACGGGGAGCTCACCGGGTCGGGCCGCATCATCACCGAGGCTCAGGACGTTGGCCTCGAGGTGGTGCACGAAGAGAACCTGCGCCACCACTACGCGATGACGCTGCGGGACTGGTGCCACAACCTCGTCGAGCACTGGGACGAGGCGGTCGAGGAAGTCGGCCTGCCCACCGCCAAGGTGTGGGGCCTGTACATGGCCGGCTCCCGGCTGGGCTTCGAGACGAACGTCGTTCAGCTGCACCAGGTTCTGGCGGTCAAGCTCAACAACAAGGGCGGCGACGGCGGACTGCCGCTGCGGCCGTGGTGGACGGCCTAGCCTCCCTCGATCCGGCGGGCGCCCAGCTCGCTCTGCAGTAGCTCGAGTGCGACCTCCTCGGGGTCGCGGCGTGGTCCGACCTCCTCGTGAACGGCCTGGGCGAGCATGCTCTCCTCGTCGTCCTCCTCGGGCGGGGCCGGAGTGGGTGACGCAGAGGGCTGCGCAGAACGCGCGGCGGGCGCGGCAGCCGTCGGAGATCCAGCCTCGCACCGGATGTTCCAGTTCACCCCGAGGGCATCCTTCAGCGCGTCCCTGATGATCTCGACGTTGCGCGCCTCGTTCAGCCGCGCCGCGAGCGGCGCCGAGACGTGGCTCAGCACCAGGGTGTCACCCTCGACCGCAAGGACGATGGCGCCGTCGAGCATGACGTCGGTGGGACGTCGGCGCTCGCGCACCTTTTCCCTGACCGTCGTCCACATGGTGCGCACCGCTGCCGCGTCGGGCTGATCCGATGCCACGGGCTCGGCCGGTGGCGGGGACGTGGCGACGGGAGGCGGCGCAGGCTCGACGGGGGGCGGCGGCTGCGGAGCAGGCACCGACGCGACGGGCGTGGGCGCAGGCCGTTCGGCGGGCGGTGCGACGGCGGGCGGTGCGACGGCGGGCGGTGCGACGACCGGTTCGGCCGGCTCGGGCGAGGAACTCCTGCGGGTGAACTGCTTGGACGGCGCGGGCGCAGGCTCGACGGAGGAAACGGCCTGCGATGCCTCCCCTGCCGGAATCGACACGTTCATCCGGGTCTCGATGCGCTCGATCCGTTGCAGCAGAGCAGCTTCGGTGTCGCTCGCCGACGGGAGGAGCAGGCGCGCACACACCACCTCGAGCAGCAGTCGCGGGGCCGTGGCGCCCCGCATCTCACCGAGACCCGCGTGCACGACCTCGGCGTAGCGGGTCAACGTCGCGGTGCCCAGCCGGGCGGCCTGGTCGCGCATCCGCTCCAGCACGTCCTCGGGTGCGTCGACGACCCCGCGGGTCGCGGCATCGGGCACGGCCTGCAGCACGATGAGGTCGCGGAACCGCTCGAGCAGGTCGGTGGCGAAACGGCGCGGGTCGTGGCCGGCATCGATGAGCGACTCGACCGCTCCGAAGAGTGCCGAGGCGTCACCGGCCGCGAGCGCGTCGACCGAGGCGTCGATCAGCGCGAGGTCGGTGGCGCCCAGCAGGGACAGCGCCCGGCCGTAGTCGACACGGTTGCCCTCCGAGCCGGCCAACAGCTGGTCGAGTACGGAGAGGGTGTCGCGGGGGGAACCGCCGCCGGCGCGGATCACCAGCGGGTACACCGCGTCGTCGACGGTGACGTCCTCCTGCGCGCAGATGCGTTCGAGCAGCCCACGCATCGCCTTCGGGGCGAGCAGCCGGAACGGGTAGTGGTGGGTGCGCGACCGGATGGTCATCAACACCTTGTCGGGCTCGGTCGTCGCAAACACGAAGATGAGGTGCTCCGGCGGCTCCTCCACGATCTTGAGCAGCGCATTGAACGCCTGAGGCGTGACCATGTGCGCCTCGTCGACGATGAAGATGCGGTATCGCGACTGGGCGGGGGCGTAGAACGCCCGGTCACGCAGTTCACGGGCATCGTCGACGCCGTTGTGGCTGGCGGCGTCGAGCTCGGTGACGTCGAGGTTGCCAGGGCCGTTCGGGGCGAGCGCCACGCAGGAGTCGCAGACCCCGCACGGCGTCGCGGTGGGGCCCCGCTCGCAGTTCAGCGAACGGGCCAGGATGCGCGCCGAGGACGTCTTGCCGCAGCCACGGGGGCCGGAGAAGAGGTAGGCATGGTTGATGCGTCCCGACTCCAGCGCGGTCGACAGTGGCTCGGTGACGTGCTCCTGCCCGACCACTTCGGCGAAGGAGGCGGGTCGGTACTTGCGGTAGAGAGCCACGGAAGCAGGCTACCCACGCTCCCCGACGCGTGGCGCCCTAGTCACCCGCGAGCAGGGCCTCGGTGGCGGAGAGCAGTGCGCACGTCGCGAGACCATCGATCGCCTCGTTCAGGTCGGGTGTCGACGGGAATGTCGGCGCGATCCGAATGTTCTTGTCCTCTGGATC
>NZ_JBOGDD010001307.1:0-6606 GCF_050701675.1 Mycobacterium sp.
CGTCGGTGCGGTGGAACGGGTGCCGGAGGACCGCATCGAGATCATCGCGCCTGCGCGGCTGCGCCAAGCGGTGCTCGGTGCGATGCGCGGTTCGCATCCCTATGAGGAACCTGCGTTCGACGTTTTCGCGCTCGCACCGTTGCCGTCCGACGTCGGCATCGGCCGCATCTGCTCGCTGCCGAGCCCGGAAAGCTTGTCGGCCTTCGTCTCCCGGGTGGCCAGTGGATTACCCGCGACCTCGTGGGGGGTGCGAGCGGCCGGCGATCCCGATGCCGTGGTGTCGCGGGTCGCGGTCTGCGGGGGCGCCGGTGACTCGCTGCTGGACACCGTGGCGGCGGCCGGTGTGCACGCCTACGTCACCGCCGACCTCAGACACCATCCGGCCGATGAGCACCTGCGGACGTCCGACGTCGCGCTGGTCGACGTCGCGCACTGGGCGAGCGAATACCCGTGGTGCCATCAGGCAGCCGCTCTGCTTCGAACACACTTCACCGACGCGCTCGAGGTGCGCATCACCCCGGTCCGAACGGACCCATGGAATCTAGAGAAGGATGCGAAGAACACATGAAGGCGGAAGAGCTACAACAACGTTCAGTTCTCGAACTCGCCGCGATAGACGCTGATCTGAGCCGTCTCGACCATCGCGCCAAGCACCTCGACGAGCAACAGCGCCTCGACGCCGTCCAGGGCGAGCATCGCGACGCGAACGACAAGCTCGCGTCGCTGTCGATAGCGCTGGACGACCTCGATGGACAGGTCGCCAAGTTCGAGAGCGAGATCGACTCCGTGCGCAAGCGCGAGGACCGCGACCGCGCGCTGCTCGACGGCGGCACGGTGGACGTCAAGCACGTCGGCGAGCTGCAACACGAGTTGGAGACCCTGCAGCGACGTCAAGGGAGCCTCGAGGATTCGCTGCTCGAGATCATGGAGCATCGCGAGAAGCTGCAGGATGATCAGGAGGAGCAGCTGCGCCGGATCGACGATCTCCAGACCGACCTGACGGCGGCACGCACCGCACGCGACGACGCGCTCGTGGTCATCGACCAGTCGCGACACCAGTCGGCCTCCCGGCGCGACGAGCTGACCGCATCGCTGGCCACGGAGCTGGTGGCGCTCTACGAACGGCAGCGGGCCGGTGGCGGCATCGGGGCGGGCCGGCTTCAGGGCCGACGTTGTGGCGCCTGCCGCATCGAGATCGATAGGGGAGAGCTGGCGCGCATTGCGGCCGCACCGGAGGACGAGGTGCTGCGTTGCCCCGAATGCTCCGCAATCCTGGTTCGAGTCAGGGACTTCAGCGAATGAAGGTCATCGTCGAGGCCGACGGCGGGTCGCGCGGCAACCCGGGTCCTGCCGGTTACGGAGCGGTGGTGTGGTCCGCTGACCGCGCAACGGTGCTCGCCGAAGCCAAGGCGTCCATCGGCCGCGCGACGAACAACGTCGCCGAGTATCGCGGCCTGATCGCAGGTTTGGAGGAGGCCGCCGAGTTGGGCGCCACCGAGGTCGCCGCGCAGCTGGATTCGAAACTGGTCGTGGAGCAGATGTCGGGCCGCTGGCGCGTCAAGCATCCCGACCTGATCCCGTTGAGGCAGCGCGCCCTTGAGTTGGCAGACGCGTTCGACGGCATCACCTACGCGTGGATTCCCCGCGCCGAGAACGCGCACGCGGACAAGTTGGCCAACGAGGCCATGGATGCGGCAGCGGAGGAATCGAGCAACCCCGCCACCTCGGAGACCACCTCACCTGCGGGGTGGACCGGTGCGCGCGGGGCGCCAACACGCTTCATGCTGCTGCGCCACGGGCAGACCGAACTGTCCGTCGACCGCCGCTACTCGGGCAGGGGCAATCCTGCGCTGACGGACCTCGGCCGTTGGCAGGTCGATGCAGCGGCCGCATACCTGGGACGGCGCGGCGGGATCGCGGCCGTGGTCTCCTCGCCGCTGCAGCGGGCCTACGACACCGCGACGGCGGCGGCCAAGGCACTCGGCCTCGACGTCTCGGTCGACGACGATCTGATAGAGACCGACTTCGGTGAGTGGGAGGGTCTGACGTTCGGCGAAGTGGCGCAACGGGATCCGACCCTGCACGGGAAGTGGCTGCGCGATACCAGCGTCGCCCCGCCCGGCGGTGAGAGCTTCGATGCCGTCGCGCAGCGGGTGAATCGGGCACGCACCCGGATCATCGCCGAACACGGTGACGCGACGGTTCTGGTGGTGTCACACGTGACGCCGATCAAGACGATCCTGCGGTTGGCCCTCGACGGGGGTGCGAGCATCCTGTACCGACTGCATCTCGACCTCGCGTCACTGTCCATCGCCGAGTTCTATCCGGATGGTGTGGCATCTGTGCGGCTGGTCAACCAGACGGCCTACCTCGAAACCTAGTCAAGACGACACCTTCGATCGTCTGTCAGCCTCACCTCGCCAGATATATCGCAGTACGATATATTCGTAGGCGAAGGTGCGCGATAGGCGTTCGGCCCAATCAGTGGAGGTGTCTGTTCATGGCGGTCTATGAGGTTCTCACCGTTGCGCTGGACGTCGTGCTGGCGGCAGCGACGACGGCGGCGCTCTATTACGGACTGCTGGGGATGATCGGCCAGTTCTTCGTCGTCCGGTGTGCGTCGTGCGGTCACTTGACGACGTCGTCAGCGGACCAGCAGGCGTCGTCGTGCCTTCACTGTCGCCATCCGGTGCTTATGCATCCGATGCAGGTGTTGCGTCCACGACGGCACCCGTCCGAACGGCCAGCGGCCTGACGGGTCTGCACCTGATCAGCCGTGGGGCGGTGGCACCGGCGGAGCGGGCAATCGGATGGCGAGACGCTGAAGCTCGTCGAGATGGGCCGCAGTGAGCGATTCGAGCCGGTCGGATCCGGCCTCGGTGAGCTGTAGCCGCACCACACGGTGATCATGGCTGTCGCGGACTCGGCGCACCAGTCCCGCGGTGTCGGCCCGATCGATCAGGCCTCCCGCGCTGTGGTGTCGCAACAGGAGGTAGTCGGCCACCTCGCCGATGGTTGGTCCGCTGGGGTCGGGGTGCCCGCGGATGGCCAGCAACAGCTGATGTTGCATGGGAGTGAGTCCCGCGGACTGTGCCTGTTCGGCGCTCCATCGCTCGAATCGGCGTAGGTCCGTTCGCAGCGTCAACAATTGCGCGTAGACGTCGTCAGGCAGACCCACAGTGGTCACGATATGCCTACCCATTCGTAGCGGTCGGGTATGGCGCGCGGATTGCGTCGCCGGTGCGGCTCGATCACCCGCGCGCGCCTCCTCCGCTAGTGCCGATCAGGTGTGTAGGTGCAAGCGTTCGCCGTGCGGTCCGAAGATCGCGACGGCCTCGATCGGTCCGTCGACAGCACCGAACCAGTGCGGGGTCCACGTCGAGAACTCCACCGCCTCACCGGGTTTGATGGTGAAGTCGCGCTCGCCGAGGATCAGCCGCATGCGGCCGGACAGGACGTACATCCAATCCTGACCGTCGTGCACGGGTAGCTCGTCGGGAGGGGTGCGGCGCCGTGCGCTCACCCGGATCTTGAATGCGTGAAGACCGCCGGCGGGCCCGGTGTGGGTCAGCGGCCAGTACGTCACACCGTGACGGGTCTGCGATGCCCCCTTGACGCGTGGGTCCTCGGCTTCGGGGGTGCGGAGCAGGTCGTCGGTGCTGACCGAGAGCGCCGAGGCCAGCCGAGGCAGGTGATCCAGTGCCAGCCTGCGCTTGCCGGACTCCAGGCGACTGAGCGTGGAGACGTCGATGTCGGCGCGTGAGGCGACCTCCTCCAGCGTGAGGCCGCGCTGGGTGCGCAGTTCGCGGAGTCGTCGCCTCACCCGGAGGTCGACGTCCTCGGTGCTCTTTGCCTGCATGGCAAATGATGTTGGCAGATGCGGCGAAGGTCGGCAAGGTGGGTGCCATGGACAACGAATGGGATTGCGTCGTCGTCGGTGGCGGCGCCGCCGGGCTGAGCGCGGCGTTGGTGCTGGGTCGGGCACGGCGTCGCACGCTGGTGGTGGATGCGGGCGGTCAAAGCAATCTGGCGGCACACGGCATCGGTGGTCTGCTGGGTCACGACGGACGCCCGCCCGCACGGCTCTACGAAGCGGGACGAGCCGAACTCGGTGCGTACCCGACGGTCGAGCACCGTTCGGGCGAGGTGGTGACGGGCATGTCCGACGGAGGTGGCTTCGTCCTCGAACTGGCCGATGGAACGCGCGAGCGCACCAGGCGAGTGTTACTGGCGACGGGCATGGACTATCGGACACCGGACATCCCCGGCCTGGCCGAGCTGTGGGGGAGATCGGCGTTCCACTGCCCCTTCTGCCACGGCTGGGAGATGCGCGATCAATCCTTGGCGGTACTGGCGCGGGGCGAGCGGTCAGTGCACATGGCTCTGATGCTGCGGGGCTGGACCGACGACGTCGTGGTCCTCACCGACGGCTCGGCCGGACTCGACGACGCCTCTGTTCAGACGTTGACTGCCGCAGGCGTGCGGCTCGACGAACGTCAGATCGCTGAATTCGTCTCGGAGTCAGGGGACTTGACCGCCGTCAGGTTCACCGACGGCGCCATCCTCGCCCGTGGCGGCGTGTTGGTGGCCGCGACGTTGCAACAACGCGGCACGCTGGCCGCCCATCTCGGCGTCGCCACCGCGCCACCCGGCCCCGTCGCCGTTGACGCCGTTGAGATCGATCAGTTCCACCGCACGTCGGTGCCAGGAGTGTTCTCCGCGGGTGACCTCAGTGCCCAAATGCCACAGGTGGCGGCGGCGATTGCGACGGGCTCACTCACTGCCGCCGCGGTGGTGCAGAGCCTGCTCGCCGATGACGTCGGACTACCTGTGCCACCATGGCCCAACCAGAAGGAGAATGCCGATGTCCACGCATGAGACGGATCAGGCCGCCAAGGACTACTGGGAAGCGCACTACGGTGAGCGGGAACGGATCTGGAGCGGCCGGGTCAACGTGCAGCTGGCGAAGGTGCTCGCGGACGTTCCACCTGGTCGCGCTCTGGACCTCGGCTGTGGGGAGGGCGGCGATGCCGTGTGGCTGGCCGAAAGGGGCTGGCAGGTAACCGCCGTCGACATCTCCGAGACGGCCCTTCAGCGTGCCGCAGCCGAGGCGCAGGCGCGCGGCATCCGCGACCGCATCGTCTTCGAGCGTCACGACCTGTCGGACAGCTTTCCCGAGGGCAACTACGACGCGATCTCCGCGCAGTTCCTGCACTCGACCGTGCGGTTGGAGCGACCGGCCATCCTGCGCAACGCCGCGCGTGCCGTCGTACCGGGCGGGCTGCTGATCATCGTCGACCATGCCGCGGCCCCGCCGTTCTCGAAGAAGGTGCCGCATGACCACCCGTTTCCGGCCCCCGAGGAGGTACTCGCCGAGTTGGACCTGCCTGCCGCGGAATGGGACCGCGAACGGGTGGAGGTCGTGGACAGGCCCGCGACCGATCCGGATGGTCAGCCGTTCACCTGGCAGGACAATCTGATGGTCCTTCGTCGCAGGGACTGAGTGTCAGAGGCTAGCGGTAGTGTCGAACTCATGTTCGATACGACGGCAGCGATCGATCCGCTCGCCGAAGAGGCGGCGCTGGTGGAGCGCATCGCGGTGTTGGAGCGGGAGAAGTCGGCGGCCGCTGCCGAGCAGGCGATGTTGACCGCTGAACTCGACAGCAAGCGCCGCGCTCGCGAGGCCACTGAGGGCGTGTCTTGCGCCAAGCGCGGTAAGGGCCTGGCCAGTGAGATCGCCCTGGCCCGCCGCGATTCACCCAACCGAGGCGGTAGACACCTCGGGTTCGCCCGGGCTCTGGTCCACGAGATGCCCCACACCCTGGCCGCACTCAAGGCGGGGTTGCTCTCGGAGTGGCGGGCGACGGTGCTGGTGCGGGAGTCGGCGTGTCTGGACGTCGAGGATCGCCGGGCGTTGGATGCCGAGATGTGCGCCGATGTGAGCACCCTTGAGGGGATGGGTGATAAGCGGCTGGCCAGCGAGGCCAAGGGAATCGCCTACCGACTCGATCCGCACGCAGTGGTCGACCGGGCGGCGAAGGCGCAGGGGGATCGAACGGTGACCATCCGGCCGGCTCCGGACACCATGACCTATGTGACGGCGATGCTTCCTGTGGCCAGGGGTGTGGCGGTGTATGCGGCGCTCAAGAGGGCGGCCGACACCACCTTCGATGGCCGCTCTCGCGGGCAGGTAATGGACGATGTCCTCGTCGAGCGGGTCACGGGGCGGCCCGCCGAGGTGCCCGAACCGATCGCAGTGAATCTGGTGCTGACCGATGAGGGTCTGCTGGCGGGCGCCACCGATCCGGCGCGGGTCGTTGGGTATGGGCCGGTGCCCGCGGCGGTGGCGCGGCGGTTGGTCGGTTCGGCGGTGGGTGAGAAGGATTCGCGGGCGACGTTGCGGCGACTCTACAAGCATCCGCGCAGTGGCGGGTTGGTGGCGATGGAGTCACGGGCTCGGCTGTTTCCGAAGGGGTTGGCGCGGTTCATCGACGTGCGCGATGACACGTGTCGCACGCCGTACTGCGATGCGCCGATCCGGCATCACGATCACGCCACCGCGCATCATCGGAGCGGACCGACCTCGGCGGTCAACGGGCTCGGTGA
>NZ_JBOGDD010001308.1:0-3750 GCF_050701675.1 Mycobacterium sp.
TAGAACGTCGTGAGACAGTTCGGTCTCTATCCGCCGCGCGCGTCAGAAACTTGAGGAAACCTGTCCCTAGTACGAGAGGACCGGGACGGACGAACCTCTGGTCTACCAGTTGTCCCACCAGGGGCACGGCTGGATAGCTACGTTCGGACAGGATAACCGCTGAAAGCATCTAAGCGGGAAACCTCTTCCAAGACCAGGTTTCTCACCCTTTTAGAGGGATAAGGCCCCCCGCAGACCACGGGATCGATAGACCAGACCTAGAAACCCAGTAATGGGCGCAGGGAACTGGCACTAACCGGCCGAAAACTTACACACACCCCAACAAGGGTTAAAAAGACTCCAATTGGGATTTTGAAAAAGTGCGTGTAACACCACAACATTCGTTCGCAACCACGAAACCACAGATTCGAACAGACCACACCCCACCACCAAATAACACCGGAGGGGCTTAAATAAAATAGAGTTACGGCGGCAACAGCGGCAGGGAAACGCCCGGTCCCATCCCGAACCCGGAAGCTAAGCCTACCAGCGCCAATGATACTGACCCTACGGTCGGAAAAGTAGGACACCGCCGAACACCCATTAGGATCACCCCCCACCTTTGCGTGGGGGGTGATCCTATATGTGCGGCTTTTGCCTTTTGAATTGCGCACCGTCGCGAATAATTGAATGGCACCGTATCCTTTGCCAAGACAGGGAAGGCAGACATGCCCCAGGACACGCAACGCGGAGGCGACGAGCGTCGACCCAGGCGCACGCCAAGCGCTGGCGCGCCACGACGTGGCTCCGGCACGGGCGACCGCCGCGGCGCGCCGCCTCGCTCGTCGGGACCCGACCGGGCGCGACGCACGCATCCGCAATCCGACGGCGCAGGTTCGGACAAGAACGCGCCGCCGATTCCCGCTGACATCGAGGCCAAGCAGTTGGCTCCGGACGTCCGCGGCGAGCTGATGACACTCGACAAGGCCACCGCGGATTACGTGGCGAAGCACCTCGTGGCGGCCGGCGTGCTGCTCGAAGATGATCCCGAGCTGGCCTTGAAGCACGCGCAGGCTGCGCGAACTCGGTCTGGCCGCATCTCGGCCGTGCGTGAGGCAGTTGGTATCGCCGCCTATCACTGCGGTGATTGGGCGCAGGCACTCTCGGAGTTGCGCGCCGCCCGCCGCATGGGCAGCAAGTCGCCGCTTCTGCCACTCGTCGCTGACTGTGAGCGGGGCGTCGGGCGCCCGCAGCGCGCGATCGACCTCTCCCGCACCCCGGAGGCCGAACAGCTGACCGGCGATGACGCCGACGAGCTGCGCATCGTCGTCGCCGGTGCTCGCTCCGATCTCGGCCAATACGAACAGGCCCTCTCCGCGCTGTCCACGCCGGCGCTCGACTCCACGCGCACCGGGTTGACCGCAGCGCGACTGTTCTACGCCTACGCGGAGACGCTGCTCGTTCTCGAGCGCAACGACGAGGCGCTGCAATGGTTCATGAAGGCCGCTGCGGCCGACCTCGAAGGTCAGACCGATGCCGAAGAGCGGATCGCGGAGTTCAGCTGACATGACGACACTCGCGCAGGAACACGACTGCCTGCTGCTCGACCTCGACGGCACGGTGTTCCGGGGACTGCAGCCCACCGAAGGTTCGGTCGCGACCCTGGCCGCCGTCGAGACGAGGACGCTGTTCGTGACGAACAATGCCTCCAAGGCGCCGGGCGACGTGGCCAAGAACCTGGTGACGATGGGATTCGCCGCCAACCCCGACGACGTCGTCACCAGCGCACAGAGCGCCGCGCGTCTGTTGGCAGCCCAACTCGGTTCCGGCTCAGCGGTTCTGGTGATCGGCACCGAAGCCCTGGCCGAGGAGGTGCGCAACGTCGGCCTGCGGCCCGTCCGCAAGTTTGCCGACGAGCCGGCGGCGGTGGTGCAGGGGCACTCGCCCGAGACGGGCTGGGCCGAGCTCGCGGAGGCGGCGCTGGCGATCCGGGCCGGCGCGCTGTGGGTCGCGGCCAACGTCGATCGCACGCTGCCGTCCGAGCTCGGGCTGTTGCCAGGCAACGGCGCGATGGTCGCAGCACTGGAGACCGCGACCGACCAACGGCCGCAAGTGGCGGGCAAGCCCCAGCCGCCGCTCCTATTGGACGCCCTCGCCCGCGGTCGATTCGAACGACCGCTGGTCGTCGGCGACCGGCTGGACACCGACATCTCGGGCGCCAACGCCACCGGGTTGCCCAGCATGCTGGTGCTCACCGGCGTGAGCACGGCCGCTGACGTGGTCCACGCCGCCGCGGCCGAACGACCCCTTTACCTCGCCCCGGATCTGCGCGCGCTGTTCGCAGAAAGCGGCACCCTGCGGGTCGTGGCGCATCCCGCCTGGCGCGTCGAGGTCGGACCCGACGCCGCAACGGTGCACTGGACCGGCGAAGACGTCGGAGACCCGCTGACTGTCGTCCGCGCCGTCGCGAGCACGGTGTGGGACTCGAGCCTGGACGGTCGGGCATTCGACGTCGTCGCGGCAGACGACACGGCGCGGCAGGCGCTCGAACGCTGCTCACTGGTGCGGGCCACCGATCGGCTAGCGTGATCAGTGAGATGACGACCGATCCCGACCAGATCCGCGCGCAGGTCGCGGCCTTGCTCGCCCAGCTGCCGGACCCGAACGCAGCAGATGCCGAACACATCGACGTGGAGCGCATCGCAGCATGCCTGGAAGAGGCACACGACCTGCTGGTCCAGGCGCTGGAATCGGTTGAGAGGTAAGCACACGTGACTCGGCGCGCTCGCGTTGATGCCGAGCTGGTCCGACGTGGTCTGGCGCGGTCTCGTCAGCAGGCGGCAGAGTTGATCGGGGCAGGTCGGGTCAGTATCGACGGCATGCCTGCGGCCAAGCCCGCGACCGCCGTTGCCGTCGACGCGCGGCTCACCGTCACAGGCGCAGACGAACGCAGTTGGGTGTCGCGCGGCGCCCACAAACTCATCGGTGCGCTGGATGCCTTCGGCGTGGTGGTCGAGAGCAAGCGCTGCCTGGACGCCGGGGCGTCCACTGGCGGTTTCACCGAGGTGCTGCTGGACCGTGGTGCCCGCGAGGTCGTCGCAGCCGACGTCGGATACGGCCAGCTGGCGTGGTCTTTGCGGTCGGACTCCCGCGTCACGGTCATGGAGCGCACGAACGTCCGCGCGCTGACCCAGGAGGCCATCGGCGGACCAGTCGACCTGGTGGTGGCAGATCTGTCGTTCATCGCCCTGGCGACCGTGTTGCCTTCTCTCGTGTCATGCGCGTCACCGGACGCCGATATCGTTCCCATGGTGAAACCACAGTTCGAAGTCGGCAAGGGCCGCGTCGGGCCGGGTGGGGTCGTTTCGGATCCAGGGGTCAGGGCCGACGCGGTGCTCTCGGTCGCGCGCAGGGGGGCCGAACTGGGCTGGCAGACGGTCGATGTCACGTCGAGTCCGCTGCCGGGTCCGTCCGGGAACGTCGAGTTCTTTCTGCGTCTTCGGGCGCGGACCGATCATCCGCTCCGCGGCGCGCCCCTGGAGGACGCCGTGCGACGCGCCATCGAAGAGGGACCCCAATGACCTCCGAACGCCAGATTCTGCTCGTCGTGCACACCGGGCGCGACGAAGCCACCGAAACGGCCCGTCGGGTGCAGAAGGTTCTCAGCGAGAACGGCATCGGACTGCGCGTGCTCGCCGCGGAACAGGTCGACCACGAACCGTTCTATCTCGGGGCCGACGACATCACCTCGCTGGGCACCGACATCCAGGT
>NZ_JBOGDD010001309.1:0-3047 GCF_050701675.1 Mycobacterium sp.
GCCGTCATCCGCGCCGCTCACGGTCGTCGCCCCACTGGGCAGCATGGCGCCACTGCCGGAGGTTCCCCCCGACCAGCCCGCCGCAGCCTTCACGGGATTGTCCGATCGCGAACAGCAGGCGACGGCCGAGGCCGCCGACAACGGTGCCGACATCACGGCCCTGGTGCTCGACCGCAACACGGGCCAGATGGTGTCCAACGGCAACACCCAGACCATCGCGATCGCCTCGGTGGTCAAGCTCTTCATCGCCGACGACCTGCTGTTACAGGTGTCCAAGGGCCAGACGCAGCTCTCACCCTCCGACCACGAACAGTTCGACCGGATGCTGCGGCAGTCCGACGACAGCGCAGCGGAGAACTTCTGGAACCGCAGCGGCGGTAGTGCGATCGTCACCCGCGTCGCCGCCCGCTACGGGCTGACCTCCACGCGTCCGCCGAGCAACGGGCGATGGTGGAACACCATCAGCACCGCAGCCGATCTCGTCCGGTACTACGACATGATGATGTCGGGCTCCGGCGGGTTGCCGCCCGAACAGGCCAGCGTGATCTTGTCGAACCTCGCGGCGTCAGCACCGATGGCGCTGGACGGCACCCAGCCCGGGGGCGTCTACCCGCAGCGATTCGGGATCCCCGAGGGCCTCTTCGCCGAGCCGGTCGCGGTCAAGCAGGGCTGGATGTGCTGCATCGGCAATGACTGGATGCACCTCTCGACGGGCGTGGTCGGTCCGGACCGGCGCTACATCATGGTGATCGGGTCCATGCAACCCACGTCCGCCGCCAATGCACGGGCGGCCATCACCCAGGCCGTCAAGACGATGTTCCCGGCCGGGCGCATCTAGCTCAGCCCCATCGATTCCTCGCGCAAGCGCTCGTCAGTCCAGAAGGTCGGGCCTGCGGTCGCGGGTGCGTTGCAGCGACTGCTCCCGCCGCCAGGCGGCGACCTTCGCGTGATCGCCTGACAGCAGCACCGGTGGCACGTCGAGTCCGCGCCAACTCGGGGGTCGTGTGTAACTCGGACCCTCCAGTAGGCCGTCCGAGTGCGAATCATCCTGGTGCGAAGCAGGATTGCCCAGGACGTCCGGTAGCAGCCGGACGACCGCTTCGATCATGACGAGCGTCGCGGATTCCCCCCCGGGCAGTACGTAGTCACCGATGGACACCTCCTCGACGCGCATCCTGCGCGCTGCGTCCTCCACGACGCGTTGGTCGATGCCCTCGTAGCGTCCACACGCGAAGGCCAGATGGGACTCACCGCTCCACCTCTGCGCGTCGCTCTGCTGAAACGGGCGACCCGCGGGTGTCGGAACGACGAGAAGAGTCTCCTCGGAACAGATCTCATCGAGAGCATCACCCCATACGGGTGCCTTCATGACCATGCCAGGGCCACCCCCGTAGGGCGAGTCATCCACGGAATGGTGCACGTCGTGCGTCCAGCGACGCAGATCGTGCACGGCGATGTCGACGATGCCGTTGGCGATCGCCTTGCCCGGCAAGGACTGTCGGAGCGGCTCGAGGTAGTCGGGGAAGATGGTGACGACGTCTATGCGCACGGCTAGATCGAGTCCAGATCCAGCAGACCGTCCGGAGGGTCGATCTCGATCATGCCGTCGTCAAGCGACACCGACGTCACGATGGCGCCGACGAACGGCACCAACACCTCGGGCCCGTCGCCCTCGGCGGGCCGGACGGCGAGGATCTCGCCGGCCGCGGTGTGCAACACCTCGGCGACCGCGCCCACGTCGCGGCCTTCGACCGTGCGCACGCGAAGACCCTCGAGCTGGTGGTCGTAGAACTCGTCGGGATCGTCGATGGGCGGCAGGTCGGCGGTGTCGACGATGAACAGGCTGCCCCTCAGGGCATCCGCCCCGTCGCGGCTGGCGACCCCGTCGAGCCGGACCAGGAGGCGGCCGCCGTGCTCGCGCATCGAGTCGACCACCAAGGTCCGTTCGGTCTTGTCGCGCGCTCTGGCGCGCAGCGCGGTACCCGGTGCAAACCGGCCATGGGGATCATCGGTGCGAACGTCGACGACGACCTCGCCGCCGACGCCATGCGCCTTCACGACGCGTCCGACGACGAGGTCCACGAGCTACTGGTCGGTGTCGACCACGTCGACGCGAATGCCCCGACCGCCGATGCCTGCGACCAGCGTCCGCAGCGCAGTCGCGGTGCGGCCTCCCCGGCCGATGACCTTGCCAAGGTCCTCAGGATGCACGTGCACCTCGACGGTGCGCCCGCGGCGGTTGGTCACCAGGTCGACGCGGACGTCGTCGGGATTGTCGACGATCCCGCGCACGAGGTGTTCGACGGCGTCGACGACGACGGTGCTCATTCGGCAGCGGGTGCGGCCTCGGCGGCGGGCGCCTCGGCGGTCTCGGCCTCGTCAGCCTTCTTGGCCGGAGCCTTCTTCTTCTTCGCCGTGGTGGCGTCGCCGGTCGGCGCGTCGTCGGCGGCAGCAAGCGCGGCGTTGAAGAGGTCCAGCTTGCTGGGCTTGGGCTCCTTGATCCGCAGCGTGCCCTCGGTGCCCGGCAGGCCCTTGAACTTCTGCCAGTCACCGGTGATCTTCAGCAGCGCCAGGACGGGGTCGGTGGGCTGAGCGCCAACGCCCAGCCAGTACAGCGCACGCTCCGAGTCGATCTCGATGATGCTGGGATCTTCCTTCGGGTGGTACCGGCCGATGACCTCGATGGAGCGGCCGTCGCGGCGGTTGCGCGCGTCGGCGACGGCGATGCGGTACTGGGGATTGCGGATCTTGCCGAAGCGGGAGAGCTTGATCTTGACGGCCATGGTTGAGCGACTTCTCCTATGATTGCCACGCTGCAATTCAGCGACTCGGGCGGGATGCCCGGTCCGGTTTTGCCTCGCGTGTGTGACCGAGGGGCAGCGCATCGAGCGAGAGCGGTCGCGCCTCGAACATCGAGCGAGGAGCTTGCGGATCGCGCATCGAACAGGGTCGCCCGTCAGACAGCCGCCCATTGTGCCAGAACAGGCCCGATCGGCGGAAATCGGTCGTCGTACCGGGCCGAACGTGGATTACCCCCACGCCGTACC
>NZ_JBOGDD010001310.1:0-6076 GCF_050701675.1 Mycobacterium sp.
GAGCACGGCCGCGACGGTGTTCTGCGGTGTGTTCGTCCAAGCACTGCCCTTCCTGGTGCTCGGGGTCGTGGTCAGCGGGCTGATCGCCGCGTTCGTCAGTGCCGAGCGCCTGTCCCGGTGGTTGCCCCGCCGGCCGGCGCTCGCGGTTCTCGCCGCGGGCATCGGCGGTGCGGCCCTTCCCGGCTGCGAATGCGGGTCGGTTCCCGTCGCCCGGCGGCTCTTCGGACCTGGCACGAACGGGGCGGCCGCCCTGACCTTCATGCTGTCGGCGCCCGCCGTCAACCCGGTGGTGCTGGTCGCCACGGCCGTCGCGTTCCCCGGCCAGCCAGCCGTAGTGCTGGCACGGTGCGTGGCCTCGCTGATCACCGCCATGGTGATGGGGCTGCTGTGGTCGCGCTTCGGTCGCGACGAGTGGGTCACCCGCGCATTGCCCCCTCCCGCTGTGGAGGGCTCGTCGCGCTGGACGGTCTTCACCGAGGCTGCCCGGCACGACTTCCTGCAGGCCGCGTCCTACCTGGTGGTCGGGGCTGCAGCCGCCGCGGCGCTGCACGTGTTGGTTCCGGCCTGGGTCTTCGAACACCTGGCGGGCAACCTTCTCGTCGGGGTGGTCGCCATGGCACTGCTCGCCGTGGTGCTCGCTCTTTGCTCCGAGGCCGACGCATTCGTCGCGGCCAGCCTGACGATGGTTCCGCTGGTGCCGCGGTTGGTGTTCCTGGTGGTTGGGCCCGCCTTCGACGTGAAGCTGTCCGCGATGCAGGCGGGCATGTTCGGCCGCCGGTTCGCGGTGCGCTTCGGTCCTGCCACGTTTCTGGTCGCCACCGTGGTCGCAACCGTCGTCGGCCTCGCGGTTCTCGGCGGTGCCGCGTGAGTCGGGGCACGCAGAACCTGATCCTGTTGCTCGTCGGGTTGAGCACCGCGGTGATGCTGGTGAAGGGCACGTATCTGAACTACGTGAAACCCGGACTGCTCCCGTGGTTGATCGCGGCCGCGGTGGTGCTCGTCGTTCTCGGGTCCGCGGCGATCATCCGGGACCTCCGAACGGCCAACGCCGGGGACGAAGAGCACGACGGGCATGGCCATCGGCACCAACCGTGGCTGGGCTGGCTGCTGCTCGTCCCGATCGCGATGGTGGCCTTCGTAGTGCCCCCGGCGCTGGGGGCGGGCGGGACGAGTCCGGCGGCCGTCAGCACTCCGCAGCGACGCGCGTTTCCGCCGTTGCCCTCGGGGGATGCGCCGACGGTGTCATTGCCCGAGGTGGTGATGCGGGCGGCCGCGGACTCCACCAATTCGCTTGCGGGCCGGCCCATCACGCTCACCGGTTTCACGCTGCACCGTCCCGACGGCATCGATCTGGGTCGGGTGGTCATCGTGTGCTGCGCCGCGGACGCGCAACTGGCCCGTGTGCACCTGAGCGGCCCAGGCGCGGCCGCAGCGGCAGGCCATCCGGAGGACACCTGGCTGCGGATCAAGGGCCAGATCGTCCTCGGCTCGTCCCACGCGGCGGACGGTTTCATCCCGACGATGACGGTCACGGACGTGGCGAGCATCGACAAACCGGCCAACACCTATGCGTACTAACCGTGTTTGGATGGCGGGAGTGAGCACCTTCCCCGGTTTCGCCGACGAGGGCTTCGGACCCGTCGCCGACGCCTTCGTCGACAACTTCCGCAGAGGCGCCGAGATGGGCGCGTCGTGTGCCGTCTACCACCGCGGCCGCCTCGTCGTCGACCTGTACGGCGGGACGGCCGACGCCGCCACACGCAGACCGTGGACGGCCGACACCGTCACGATCGGCTTCTCCGTCTCCAAGGGTTTGATGGCGCTGTGCGGCTACCTGGCCCAGCAACGGGGGCTGCTCGACTTCGACGCGCCGGTCGCCACGCTGTGGCCCGAGTTCGCCCAGAACGGCAAGCAGGACATCGTGATTCGCGACGTCTTCGCCCACAGGGCCGGGCTGATGGCGCTTGACGCCGACCTGAGCCTTGCCGACGTACTGGCCTGGGATCCGGTGATCCGCGCGATTGAAGCGCAACGACCGCTGTGGACGCCAGGTACGGCGTTCGCGTACCACGCGTTGACGTTCGGCTGGCTCACCGGCGAGATCCTGCGCCGCGCCACCGGACACCTGCCGGGTGCGCTGCTGACCGACTACCTCACCGATCCGCTCGGGGTCGACGCCTGGTTCGGGCTGCCCGCCGACCAGGAGCACCGCGTGGCCAGGATGCATGCGCCGCGGTCCCGGGTGTTGCGCACCGGCTATCGCGTCCTGCCGAGGATCCTGCGTTCCATCGGCAGGTCGGCGGCGGTGCGTGCCGTGACGATGGGCTCGGCGTTTCCCTTCTCGATGATCGATGGCTGCGCAGGCGATTTCAACACGCCCGCGGTGCGCGCCGCGCAGATCCCCGCGGCCAACGCAATCCTGGATGCCCGTGCGCTGGCCGCCATCTACGGGGCTGCGGTATCGCCGGTGACGGGTGCGCCGCTGCTGACCGGCACCTCGATGGCCGATGCGACCGTCCTGCGGTCCGCGGGGGACGGCTGGCATATCGCGCTCACGCCGCCCGGGGTCCGATTCTCGACCGGCTTCCTCGTCAACGGCATCCCGTACCGACCGCTGCTGTCGGACTCGTCGTTCGGGCATGACGGCGCCAGCGGCAGCCTCGGCTTCGCCGACGCCGACAGCCAGACGGGTTTCGGCTACGTCAACAACCTGTTCGGTGGGGGACGCGATCGACGCGCCAACGACCTGACCGCCGCGCTCCGGCGCTGCCTCGACCGCTAGGTCGTCGGACCGGGCGGGCACGATGGGGGCATGACCTTCCCCCGTCGCTTCGCTCGCCCGTGATGGCAACCCGCGAGCAGGCCCAGACGATCCTCGAGCAGTTGGCCGGACCGCAGGCCACGCTGCGCGATGACCAGTGGACCGCGATCGAGGCGCTCGTCGTCCAGCGCCGCCGTGCGCTCGTCGTGCAACGCACCGGCTGGGGCAAGTCGGCCGTGTACTTCATCGCCGCCAAACTGCTCCGCGCCAGCGGACACGGACCGACGGTCATCGTCTCGCCGCTACTGGCGCTGATGCGCAACCAGGTGCGCGCCGCCGACCGGGCAGGCGTGCACGCGGCCACCATCAACTCGAGCAACGTCGCCGACTGGGACGAGATCCACGACCGGGTGCGGCGAGGTGATCTCGACGTCCTGCTCGTCAGTCCGGAGCGCCTGAACAACCCCGACTTTCGGGACCAGGTGCTGCCCGCGCTTGCGCACGACGCCGGACTCGTCGTGGTCGACGAGGCGCACTGCGTGTCGGACTGGGGTCACGACTTCCGACCCGACTACCGCCGCATCCGCACGCTGATCGCCGAACTCGGCACCGACGTTCCGGTGCTGGCCACAACGGCCACCGCCAACGACCGCGTGGTCGACGACGTGGCGAGTCAGCTGGGAGTTGGCGGCTCCGAAACCGGGGGAGACACCCTGGTGCTGCGCGGCGGCCTCGACCGTGAGTCGCTCCGGCTGTCGGTGGTGAAGGCGGGCAACCCGGCGCAACGCGCGGCTTGGCTTGCCGCGCACATCGATTCGCTGCCAGGGTCGGGCATCGTGTACACGCTGACGGTCGCGCAGGCCAACGACGTCGCGGCGCTACTGCGCGAACAGGGCCACGAGGTGGCGGCCTACACCGGGGCGACGGAGACCGCCGAGCGCGAGCAACTCGAGGCCGACCTGCTGGACAACCGGGTCAAGGCGCTGATCGCCACGTCGGCGCTCGGCATGGGATTCGACAAGCCCGATCTCGGCTTCGTCGTCCACCTCGGTGCGCCGTCCTCGCCGATCGCCTACTACCAGCAGGTCGGCCGCGCGGGCCGCTCGACCGCCAGCGCCGAGGTGATCCTGCTGCCCGGGCACGAGGATCAGGACGTCTGGCGTTACTTCTCCTCGGTGGCATTCCCGTCGGAAGCCATGGTGCGCAACGTGATCGGCGCGCTCGAGGCCGAGCGGCCGCAGTCGACGCCCGCGCTCGAGCCGCTGGTGGATCTCGGCCGGACCCGCCTGGAGATGGTGCTGAAGGTTCTCGACGTCGACGGCGCGGTCCGCCGCGTCAAGGGCGGCTGGGTGGGCACCGGCGCGCCGTGGGAGTACGACGAGGCCCGCTACCGCAAGCTCGACGAGGCCCGCAAGCGCGAACAGCAGGCCATGCTCGACTATCAGGTGACCGATGGCTGCCGGATGGCCTTCCTGCGTGGCCAACTCGATGATCCGGAGCTGACCGAAGGCGAGCGCTGCGGCCGCTGCGACAACTGCACCGGCAAGGGTTACGACGCCGATGTCGACGCGTCGTCGGCCGAGGACACCCGCCAGCGGCTGATGCGCCCCGGCGTGGAGGTCACGCCTCGCAAGCAGTGGCCGTCCGGACTTGGCAAGCTCGGCGTCAAGCTCAGCGGCAAGATCGCCGACGGGCCGTCAGCCGGGCGGGTCATCGGCCGGTTGACCGATCTCGGCTGGGGCGCACGGCTGCGGCGGCTGCTCGACGAGCCCGACGCCCAGGTGCCCGAGGACGTCGTCAAGGCCGCCGTGAAGGTACTGGCGTCGTGGGAGTGGACCACCAGGCCCACCGCCGTGCTGGCGATGGACTCCGACCGCCACCCGCTGCTCATCACCTCGCTGGTCCGCGAGCTCGCCAGGCTCGGACGGCTGACCGATCTCGGCGTCCTGCAGTACGCGCCAGAACGCCGTCCGGTGACGGCGGCCAACTCGGCATACCGCGTCGCAGCCTTGCAGGGCGGCTGGCTGTCACCGGACCCGGCCGTGATCGCCCGCGCGGGTGGCCCGGTGCTACTGGTCGACGACATGACCGACACGGGGTGGACGCTGACGATGGCGGCGCGCGTGGTCGGGGAGGCCGGTGCGCAGGAGGTGTTGCCGTTCGCGCTGGCGAGTACCAGCTAGCTCGTTCGTCCCATCGGTAACATCCGGCCCCACCGCGGCGAAATCATCTCCAGGGGCCGAGTCACCATCGCGGTGCGGCCCGAACGAATGGAGCAACCAATGTCTCGTGCCGTGACCCTTCGGCGAACCACCTTCGGCCTGCTCGCGGCGGGCGCTGCCTGTGCTGCGCTCAGCATGCCGTCGGCCGCCGCCGACCCGACCGATCCCGCCGAGCCGACGACGGAGGCGACCTCGCCCGCCGAGCCCACTCCGGGCGTCACGCCCGCCGCGACCGCCGCGGGTGACGACTGCAACGCGGCGGGTCTGGCCACGACCATCAGCTCGGTGACGGCGAATCTGTCGACGTACTTCGCCGCCCACCCCGACGCCAACCAGGCGCTCATCGACGCCGCGCGGCAGCCGTCGTTCACCGCCGTCGGACAGTTCAACGACTACTTCAGCGCGCATCCCGACGAGGCCGATGCCATCCGCGGCATCCAGGCTCCGCTCGGCGCATACAAGGACCGGTGCGGGCTGCAGGTCGCGCCCACAGATGCCCTTGCCGTCCTCGCGGACGTCTAACCCTCGGCGGTCACTGCTGCGGGTGCACCACGGCCTTGATCGAGTCCGTGACGCGGCTGGCCAGCGTCAGCGCGTCGGCGGACCCGGCGAGTGGAAAGTGGTGGGTGACAAGCTCACTGACGTCGATCCGGCCTGACGACACCAGTTCAATGGCGAGCGGCCAGGTGTGGTTGTAGCGGTTCACCAGGCTCAGGGTCACCTCGTTGGGGTTGAGTGCGGCCAGCGGTAAAGCGACGTCCTGCTTCGGCATGCCGATCATCGCCGCGCGGCCCGCGGGTGCCAGGCGGGCCATCCCGGCGGCCAATGCGCCTGGCGCGCCCGAGCACTCGAGTAGCACGTCGAACGTCCGGTCGCCGACGGCGTCCGGTGTCTCCGTGGCGAAACCCATTCGCTTGGCGATCCCGCGCCGGAACTCGGACGGGTCGACGACGGTCACCGAGGCCGCCCCGAATGCGCGCGCGACGGAGGCCGCCAGCAGCCCGACGGGCCCGGCGCCGCTGACCAGGACGTGATCACCCGCCGTCAGGTTCGCTCGCTTGCACCCCCAGATCCCCACCGAGAGCGGCTCGAG
>NZ_JBOGDD010001311.1:0-2315 GCF_050701675.1 Mycobacterium sp.
CGACGACAGAGAGGCCATCGATGTCCATCTCCACCGAAGACCTGACGAAGGTCTACGGGGGAACCAGGGCTCTCGACGGCGTGTCCATCAGGTGCGCCCAGAAGGGACCGGCGGCTTTAGTCGTCGGGGGTATCGGGGCTGGTGACCTGTGTGATCGTGAGTGTTGTCGGTCCTGTTTTGTAATGTGCGCTGCATGTCCGAGCGCTGGTTTCGCCGCATGCTGGGGGGCGTGTGCTCGCTGGGGTTGTACCTGGTGTGGTGTCGGCAGTATCGGCGCCGGGTTCTGGGCGGCCGGGTGGCGGCGCGCTGCCGTCAGCTGCTGGAGCGGATCGCCGCCGAACATGGCTGGGAGATCGTCGCCGAGGAGGTTGTGGCTGATCAGGTGCATCTGTTCGTTCGTGTCGGCTCGGCCGATGCGGCTTCGGCTGTGGTGCGGGCGTTTAACGGCGATACCGCGGGGGTGTTGGGTGAATCGCCCTGGAAATGCTGGAGGCTCCTGACCTTGGAAACGAGGATGCAGGTATGCCCACGGAATCGTCATCGGGAAAGAAGCCGACCAGCCGTCGCTACAGCTCTGAGGAGAAGGCGGCGGCGGTTCGGATGGTGCGAGCGCTGCGCGCCGAACTCGGCACCGAGCAGGGCACGGTGTCGCGGGTCGCTCACCAGCTCGGCTACGGCGTGGAATCGGTGCGGTCCTGGGTGCGCCAGGCCGACATCGATGATGGGCATGCGTCCGGGGTATCTACCGGGGAGTCTCAGCGGATCAAAGACCTGGAGCAAGAGAACCGAGAACTCAAGCGCGCCAACGAGATTCTGAAGCGGGCAGCGAGTTTCTTCGGGGCGGAGCGGGGGAGCGTGTCAGATGGTTTGTGTGAGTGCGGTGCTCCTGACTGAAAGCCGAGACACTGATGACCATGGTTGATAAGCAGTTCGAGCGTGAGGAACGTCGCCGCGTGCAGCGCGAGGGTGTGGAAGCGCTGGAATCCTCGGGCGCTCTTGACGAGTTGTACGCGATGATCGACGCCGGCGAGGTCGCACTCGAGGGCAGGGACGGGCTCATCCAGCAGCTGATCAAGGCAGGACTCGAGCGGGGCCTGCAGGCTGAGTTGAGCGACCATCTGGGGTATGAGAAGGGTGATCCCGAGGCGGGGCTCTTCGCCAACTCGCGCAACGGCACGTACCCGAAAACCGTCGCGACCAGCGTCGGAGATGTCGAACTCGCAATACCGCGAGACCGCGACGCCACGTTCACTCCGACGCTGGTGCCCAAGGGCTCACGCCGTGTGGGCGGTCTGGACGACATGATCGTCTCGCTGTACGCGGGCGGGATGACCGTGCGCGATATCGAGCATCACCTGGCGTCCACGATCGGCACCGAGATCAGCCGCGACACCATCTCCAAGATCACCGACGAGGTCCTCGACGAAGTCCTGGCATGGCAACGTCGCCCACTCGAATCGTTTTATCCGGTGGTCTATCTGGACGCGATCGTGGTCAAGGTCCGCGATGGCGCCCATGTCCGCAACAAGGCGGCCCACATCGCGGTCGGGGTGGATATGGACGGTGTCAAGCACGTCCTGGGGATCTGGGTTCAGACCACCGAGGGCGCGAAGTTCTGGGCCGGGGTGTGCGCTGAGCTGGCCAATCGCGGTGTGCGCGACGTACTCATCGTCTGTTGTGACGGCCTGACCGGATTCCCCGAGGCGATCGAGGCGACGTGGCCCGAGTCGCTCGTGCAGACCTGCGTGGTACATCTGATCCGGGCATCGATGCGATTCGTGGCCTACGGGCAGCGTAAGGCTGTCGCGGCGGCGCTCAAGACGGTGTATCAGGCCAGCGACGCCGAGGCGGCCAGGGTTGCCCTGGACGCGTTCGCAGCCTCTGATCTGGGTCAGCGCAATCCGAACACGATCCGGGTCTTCGATGACGCCTGGGAGCGGTTCATCCCGTTTCTGGCGTTCCCGCCGATGCTGCGCCGGGTCATCTACACCACCAACGCGATCGAGTCGCTCAACTATCAGTTGCGCAAGATCATCAAGAACCGCGGTCACTTCCCCAACGACGCAGCGGTGGTCAAGTTGCTGTGGCTGGCGATCTGCAACATCGAGGACAAACGGGCCCGTGACCGCGAGAAGGAACGCGGGCTCGGCCGAGGCGCGAAACGAAAGGCCGAGGGGCGCCTCGTCGAAGGACAAATCACCACGAACTGGAAACAGGCCCTGGCACAACTCGCCCTGGCCTACCCAGACCGAATCAACCCCCACCTCTAACCCCAACGAGCACAACTAGTTACACAAATATCTTGACAGGCTCGG
>NZ_JBOGDD010001312.1:0-4605 GCF_050701675.1 Mycobacterium sp.
GCCAACACAGTGTGGCTATGACTCCGACGACGCGGAGTACGGCGAGGAGGTCGGCCGCGTCGGCGTTGCGATCGACACGCTGGCCGACGCCGACATCCTGTTCGACGGCATTCCGCTCGACGAGATCAGCACCAGCTTCACGATCAACGGCACCGCGGCCATCCTGCTGGCCTTCTACGTCGCTGCCGCCGAGAAGAAGGGCGTGCCGCGCGAGAAGCTCACCGGCACCATCCAGAACGACATCCTCAAGGAGTACGCGTCGCGCGGCACGTGGATCTGGCCGCCTGAGCCGTCGCTGCGGCTGATCGCCGACACCATCGAGTTCTGCGCCGCCGAGGTGCCCCGGTTCAACGCGATCTCCGTCGCGGGCGCGCACTTCCGCGACGCAGGTGCCAACGCCGTTCAGGAGATGGCGTTCACCCTGGCCGACGGCGTCACCTACTGCGACACCGTGGTCGAGCGTGGCCGGATGACCATCGACAAGTTCGCCCCTCAGATCTCGTTCTTCTTCTACACCCACGGTGACTTCTTCGAGGAGATCGCCAAGTACCGGGCCGGCCGACGCCGGTGGGCGACCATCGTGCGCGAGCGCTACGGCGCCACCACCGACAAGGCGTCCATGTTCCGGTTCGGCTGTGTCGCGGGCGGTGCGTCGCTGTATGCGCCGCAGGCGCAGAACAACCTGGTCCGCGTCGCCTACGAATCGTTGGCCGCCGTGCTCGGTGGCGTCCAGTCGATGTTCACCGCGGCATGGGACGAGCCGTTCGCCCTGCCGAGCGAGGAGTCGGCCACGCTGGCGCTGCGCACCCAGCAGATCCTGGCCTACGAGACCGGCGTGTCCAAGGTGGCCGATCCGCTCGGCGGCTCGTACTTCGTCGAGGCCCTGACCGATGCCACCGAGGCCAAGATCATCGAGATCATGGACGATCTCGAAAAGCACGGCGGGATGGTGCGTTCCATCGAGGACGGTTATCTCCAGGGGCTCATCGCCGACGAAGCGTTCAAGATCCACCACGAGGTCGAGTCAGGCGAACGTCCCGTCGTCGGCGTCAACAGGTTCGTCACCGACGAGCCTGCACATGACATCGACACCTATGAACTGAACGCCGAAGGCCGCGATCTGCAGCTCAAGCGCTTGGCGAAGGTGAAGGCGGAGCGCAGTGACATGGCGGTGAAGGAAGCGTTGGCAGCCCTGTCGAAAGCGGCCGAGGGCACCGACAACCTGATGCACGGGCTCATCGACTGCGCCAACGCCTACTGCACCGTCGGGGAGATGGTGACCGCACTCAAGGCGGTATGGGGCGAGTTCCAACAGCCGGTGGTGTTCTGATGGGCGCGCGTGTGTTGGTGGCCAAGCCTGGCCTGGACGGGCACGACCGCGGTGCCAAGATCGTCGCGCGCACGCTGCGCGACGCCGGATTCGAAGTCATCTACACCGGTATCCGCCAGCGCATCGAGGACATCGTGTCGATCGCCCTGCAGGAAGACGTCAAGCTGGTGGGCCTCTCGATCCTTTCGGGTGCGCACGTGGGGCTGACCATCCGTGTGGTGGAGGCCTTGCGGGCGGCCGACGCGGGCGACATCGCCGTCGTCGTGGGTGGCACCATCCCGCAGGCCGACGTCCAGAAGCTGTTGGACGTCGGTGCGGCAGCGGTGTTTCCCACCGGGACTCCGCTCGAGGACCTGGTTGCCGGTGTTCGCGCGTTGACCGCAGAGACGGGAGTGACATGAGACTCGGTGTGATGATCGGTGCCGAGCGTGGCGACTCCGCGCGCAAGGTGGCCAAGCTCGTCTCCGACATCGAGTGGGCCGAGTCGGCGGGCATGGACACCGCGTGGATGCCGCAGGTGCCCAACGACTTCGACGCGCTCACGATGGTGGCGCTGATGGCGGGCCGTACCAGCACCATCGAGCTGGGCACGGCCGTCGTGCCACTGCAGGCGCAGCACCCCATTGCGCTGGCCCGCCAGGCGCTGTCGGTGCACGCAGTCGCGGGCGGTCGGTTGGCCCTCGGCGTCGGCCCGTCGCACCACTGGATCGTCGGCGACATGCTCGGCCTGCCGTACGAGAAGCCGGCCGCCTACACGCGTGACTATCTCGAGGTGCTGCATGCGGCATTCGAGAATCCGGGAAACGTCGACGTCGAGAACGACACGTTCACCGTGCACAATCCGCTTGACCTGCCGCCGGTTTCGCCGCTACCGGTGCTGGTCGCGGCACTCGGGCCGGTGATGCTGAAGATCGCAGGGGAGCACGCCGACGGCACGGTGCTGTGGATGGCCGACGAGCGCGCCATCGGTGACCACATCGCGCCACGGATCACCAAGGCGGCGGCCGACGCCGGCAGGCCTGCTCCGCGGATCGTCGCGGGCATCCCGGTGTGCCTGTGTGCCAATTCGGAGATCGACGCCGCGAAGGAGCGGGCCAACCGCATCCTGTCCGAGGCCGAGACGTCGCCGAACTACCAGAAGCTGCTCGATCGCGGTGATGCCCGCGACGTCGGCGACCTGTGCGCCGCCGGTGACGAGGAGTCGATTCTGGCGCGGTTCAAGCAGTTCGCCGACGCAGGCGTGACCGATCTGTCCGTCCGACTGCTGCCGATCGGCGACACCCGGGATGAACTCGTCGCATCGAAGTACCGCACCAGGGACGTGATCGGCGAGTTGGCCAAGGCGGTGCGATGAGCGCTTGCGCGAAGAGCAGAGGACACAGATGACCGGGCCTTTGAATGGCATCCGCATCCTCGAGATCGGCCACATGCTGGCGGGTCCGTACGCCACGATGATGCTCGCCGACCTCGGCGCCGAGGTCACCAAGATCGAGCCGCCCGGTGGGGACATCTCGCGACAGGTGAGCGACAGCTATTTCGCCAGCCTCAACCGTGGCAAACGCAGCGTCTGTCTCGAACTCGCCACCGAGGAGGGCCAGCGCAGGCTCGGCGAGCTGGTCGCGGAATCCCATGCGCTGCTGGTGAATCTGAAGCCGTCCGGCATCCACAAGCTCGGACTGACCTATGAGCAACTGCGTCGGCACAACGAGAAGATCGTGTGCGTCGCGCTGACCGGCTACGGGCTCGAGGCAGGAGACGACCCCGCGTTCGACTACGTCATCCAGGCGGCCACCGGCATCGCCTCGCTGACCGGCGACCCCGGCGGCCCGCCGACCCTGCCCGGCTACTCGTCGGCTGACAACTCCACCGGGCTGACCGCAGCGATCGGGTTGCTCGCGCAGATCATCTCTGGCCGCGGCGGTCAGATCGACGTGTCCTTGCGCGACGTGATGCTCTCGCAGCTGAACTACCGGGCGTCGGCCTATCTCAACGACGGCGTCGAACCGCGCCGCTACCCGAACGGCGCGCACTCGTATTACGTTCCTGCGCAACTCTTCGACACGGCCGACGGCTATCTGGCCCTGTTCATCACCCACGACGGCTTCTGGCGGTCGTTCTCCGCGGAGGCCGGCATTCAGGGCTATCCGACGATGCCCGAGCGGGCCGCCAAACGTGACGAGGTGCTCGCCTTGGTGTCGGCGGCCCTCGCCACCGACACCGCCCTCGGCTGGGAGGCCAGGTTGCGCCCACTCGGCATCCCGGTGTCCGCGGTGCGCTCGTTGCCGGACGCACTGAACGCCACCCCCGAGGTCATCGTGAAGGCAGGGGACTACCAGTTGGTGCGAAGCTCCATCCGCGTCGCGGGATACGAGCCCGCCTACCGCCCGCCGCCGCGGTTGGGTGAGCACACCGAGGTTCAGTCCTCGTAGTCGACCGTCACGTTCCCCGCGTCGGGCACGGCCTGACAGGTCAGCACGTAGCCGTCCTCGACCTCGTCGTCCATGAGCGCATCGTTCACGCGCATGGTCGCCGTGCCCTCGGTCAGCTTCGCCATGCAGGTGCCGCAGTTGCCAGCCTCGCAGGAGAACGGCGGGGTGAGACCCGCCCGCCGCGCGCTCTCCAGCAGCGTCTCCCCGGGCTTCTGGGACACGGTGGTCTTCTTGCGGTCGAGGAGGATCGTCACCTCGCCACCGGCCTCTTCGGTCGGTACGGGGTCTGCGGTCATCGGGGCGCTCCTGGCATAGTCATTCTGTCTATGTGAGAATACTATTCTCCATAATCGATAGGATATTCTCAACCCGGTGGGCGAAGGTGGGAGGTGGAGCTGCGGTGGTCGACAGATCGCACGCGACTGGTCTGCCGGTCCTCGCCTTCGCGGACCGGGAGTACACGCGTGCCGAGCTCGACGCGCTGATCGGCGGTATGGCGACCACGCTCGAGCGGCGCGGCGTCCGTGCCGGTGACCGCGTCGCGCTGATGTCCTCCAACCGGCCCGAGTTCGTCATTGCCATGCAGGCCATCTGGGCGCTCGGCGCCGCCGTCGTGCTGGTGAGCACGTCGTGGAAGCGGGGCGAGGTGGAGCACGCTCTGGCGCTGACCACACCCGCGCATGCGGTCGGTGACAACGCGGTGCTCGCCGACCTGATGCCGATGCTGCACCTCGACGAGCCCGTCACACCGGGGCGTCGGGAGTTCACGGCGATCGACCCCGAATCCGACGCGCTGTTCGTGTTCAGCTCAGGGACGACGGGAATGCCCAAGGCCGTGCGGCACAC
>NZ_JBOGDD010001313.1:0-11627 GCF_050701675.1 Mycobacterium sp.
GAAAAGCGTGGGGGTAATCCACGTTCGGCGAGCTGGCGGTGGGCTACAAACCAAGGGACTTGGCGATGATGACCTTCATGACCTCGCTGGTGCCCGCATAGATCCGCGCCACCCTGGCATCGGTGTACAGCCGGGCGATGGGGTACTCCATCATGTAGCCGTAACCCCCGAACAGCTGCAGGCAGCGGTCGATGACGCGGGCCTGCATCTCGGTGCAGAACAGCTTCACTCGCGCAGCGTCGGCGCCGGACAGCGCCCCTTCGACGTGCAGCGTGACCGCACGATCCAGCATCGCCTGAGCGGCCTCGACCTCCGTCGAGCACGCGGCGAGTTCGAACTTGGTGTTCTGGAAGGACGCCACCGGTTGGCCGAACGCCCTGCGATCCCTGGTGTAGTCGATCGCCGCAGCAATCGCCGAGCGGGCCTGCGCCACCGATCCGACGGCGACCGTCAGACGTTCCTGCGGCAGGTTGTGGCCCAGGTAGCCGAAGGCCTCGCCCACCTCCCCCAGCACGTTGGCCGCCGGGACGCGCACGTCGACGAATGACAGTTCGGCGGTGTCCTGGACCTTGCACCCCATCTTCTCGAGCTCGCGACCGCGGGTGAAGCCCGGCATGCCGTCCTCGACGACGAGCAGCGTCAGACCCTTGCGCCGGTTGTCGGGATCGGTGGAGGTGCGCGCCACCACGACGACGAGGTCGGCCTGCATGCCACCGGTGATGAACGTCTTCGCGCCGTTGACGACGAAGTCCTCACCGTCGCGGACGGCCGTCGTCCGCATGCCCGCCAGATCGGAACCGGTCCCGGGTTCGGTCATCGCAACGGCGGTCAGCAGCGTGCCCGCGGCGAGACCGGGGAACCAGCGGCCGCGCTGCTCGTCATTCGCGTAATCCAGGAAGTACGGCAGGATCACCTCGAGCTGGGTGCGCACGGTGGACAGCGTCACCAAGGCCCTGGCCGCCTCTTCCTGCAGAACGACGTTGTAGCGGTAGTCGGGCATGCCACCGCCGCCGTACTCCTCACCGATGGCCATCCCGAGCAGCCCGAGCTCACCCATGTGCTTGAACACGTCACGGGGCAGGCGGCCACCCTTCTCCCACTCCGGGTAGTGCGGCACCACCTCCTTCTCGACGAACTCCCTTGCCAACTGGCGGAACGACTCGTGGTCTTCGTCGAACAAGTCCCGGCGCATGGCGCCCCCTTCCAAACGGATGCGACTAAGCGATGAGTTCGACGAGGGTGGCGTTCGCGGTGCCACCGCCCTCGCACATGGTCTGCAAGCCGTAGCGAATTCCGTTGTCCCGCATGTGATGGATCATCCGCGTCATCAGCACGGCGCCCGAGGCTCCCAGTGGATGACCGAGTGCGATCGCGCCGCCGAGCGGATTGAGGCGTGCTTCATCGGCACCCGTTTCGGCGAGCCATGCCAACGGCACCGGCGCGAACGCCTCGTTCACCTCGTAGACGCCGACTTCGTCGATGCCGACTCCCGCCTTGTGCAGCACCTTCTCGGTCGCGGGGATCGGACCGGTCAGCATCAGCACGGGATCGGCGCCCGTTACCGCCCCGGCGCGGTAGCGCACCAGAGGCGTCAGCCCCATGTTGACCGCGTTCTCCGCGGTGGTCACCAGAAGCGCGGCGGCGCCGTCGGAGATCTGGGACGAGTTGCCCGCGTGGATGACCCCGTCGTCGGTGAAGGCGGGTTTGAGGCCTGCGAGTTTCTCGACGGTGGTGCCGCGCCGGATACCCTCGTCGCCTGTCACCACGTCCCCGTCGGTGAAGACCGGGACGATCTGATCGGTGAACGCGCCCGCATCCTGTGCGGCCGCCGCCCGCGCGTGGGACTGGGCGGAGTACTCGTCGAGGCGGGTCCTGGACAGATTCCACTTCTTGGAGATCAGCTCTGCGGAGATGCCCTGATTGAAGGAGAAGTCGTCATAGCGGGCAAGGACTTTCGGCCCGTACGGCATCCCGGTGGACCTCGCCGAGCCAAGGGGCACTCGGCTCATCACCTCGACGCCGCCCGCGACGACGACGTCCTGCTGTCCGGACATGACCGCGTGCACGGCGAAGTCGAGCGCCTGCTGGCTCGACCCGCAGGCCCGGTTCACCGTGGTCCCCGGGATGTGTTCGGGCCAGCCCGCGGCCAGTACCGCGTACCGGCCAATGTTGCTCGACTGATCGCCGACCTGCGACACGCAACCCCACACGACGTCGTCGATCACGTTCGGGTCGACTCCGGTGCGCTCTACGAGCTCGGTCAGCACGACGGCGGACAGGTCGGCGGCGTGCTGTGCGGACAGCCCGCCGTTGCGCTTGCCGACGGGCGTACGCACCGCTCCGACGATGACGGTCTCACGCATTCTTCTGCTCCGATCTTGGTTCCGGGTCGCGAGGCGGCACAGCCCACTGGCCCGTGAAATTCGGCTCTCGCTTGGCCGCGAACGCGGCGTACGCCTCCCCCGAGTCTGCGGTGGCGAAGTTTCCTGGCTGGGCGCGGGCCTCGTTGGCCAACGCCTGCGCAAAGGTGCTGTCGGCGCCGTCGTTGAGCAGGGCCTTGCTCTGCGCCAACGCGAATGGCGGACCGGCGGCGAGCCGGCCCGCCAGGTCGTCGACGAAGGCGTCGATCTCGTCGGCCGGGGTCACCCAGGTGACCAGCCCGAGCGCGTGGGCCTCGGCGGCGTCGATCATGTCTGCGAGCAAGACCAGCCGCTTGGCTTGCTGCAGTCCGACGAGTTTGGGCAACAGCCACGATCCCCCGAGGTCGACGGAAAGGCCTCTCTTGGAGAAGATCTGGCAGAACTTCGAGTCGGGAGTCGCCACCACCAGATCGCAGCCAAGCGCAAGGTTCCATCCCGCGCCGACCGCGACCCCGGTCACCTTGGCGACCGTCGGGACGGTCAGTTCGTGCAGTGCCGACGCCACGTCGGTGAGCCGGTGCAACTTGTGTCTGGGGTGGATGTCCTCGCCGGTGCCGATGTCCGCGCCCGAACAGAACGCACCGCCTGCACCCGTGAGCACCAGGGCGCGCACCCCGTCGTCACGGCCGGTCGCGCGCAGTGCGTCGGCGAGCTCGTGCCACAGCCGGGCGTCGATCGCGTTCTTGCGGTGGGGCCGGTTCAGCGTCAGAGTGCGGACGCCGTCACGGTCTTCGGAAAGCAGCACGGGCTCGACCTCGGTCACGTGTACTTCGGCCCGATCGCGCCTTCGTCGCGCAGCCGCGCGATCTGGTCGGTGGAGAAGCCGAGTTCGGCGAGCACTGCGTCGGTGTGCTCGCCGAGCCCGGGCACGGCGCCCATCGGTGGCTCGAAACCGCTGATCACCGGCGGTGGGAGCAGCGCTGGGATGTCGCCCCTGCTGGAACCGACCTTGCGCCAACGGTCGCGTGCCGCCAACTGCGGGTGCGCCACCACCTCACTCGGCAGGTTGTAGCGGGAGTTTCCGATCCCGGCCTCGTCGGCCGTCTTCTGAATGTCCGCGAGATCGTGCTGCGCACACCAGGTTCCGATGGCGTCGTTGAGTGCGTCCCGATGCCGGCAGCGGTCGCTGTTGGTGCTGAAGCGCGGATCGTCGGCCAGGTCGGGGCGCACGATGATCTCGCGGGCCAGCCGCTGCCATTCGCGGTCGTTCGTGGTGCCGAGCACCACGGTCTGACCGTCGCGGGTGGGAAACGCACCGTACGGCGCAACGGCAGGCGAGCTCACGCCGAGCGGCTGCTGGTCGATGCCGGAGTGCTGGGTGTAGGTGAGCTGATAGCCCATGATGTCGGTCATCACGTCGAACAGGCTCAGCTCCACGGCAGGAGCCGCACCGTCGCGGCGGTCCCGGGAGAACAGAAGCGCCAGGATCGAGAGTGCGGCGTAGAGGCCGGTCGTGAAGTCCGCCATGGCCGGTCCTGGCTTTGCGGGCATGTCCGGATAGCCGGTGACGGCACACGACCCAGATTCCGCTTGCACCAGCAGGTCGTAGGCACGCTTGTGCGAGATCGGACCGCCAGGCCCGTAGCCGTCGATCTCGACGGGGATGACCCTGGGATGGCGCACCGCGAGCTCGGCAGGTGAAAGGCCAAGGCGCGCGGTCGCTCCCGGTGCAAGGTTGGACACGAAGGCGTCGGCTTGATCGAGCAGACGGTGCAGCACGTCCATGCCGGCGGGCGACTTCAGATTGAGGGTGACCGACTCCTTGCCCCGGTTGCACCAGACGAAGTGCGCGGCGAGGCCACCCGGACCGTTGACCACGTCGTCGTAGTCGCGGGCGAAGTCACCGCCCTTGGGGTTCTCCACCTTGATCACGCGAGCGCCGAAGTCGGCGAGCACGCGGCTGCACATCGGCGCCGCGACCGCCTGTTCCATCGCGACGATCGTCACGCCCTCCAGCGGACCGGTCACATCACCATTCCGCCGTCGACGGGCAATACCTGGCCCGTGACGTACGAGGCGGCGTTGGAGGCCAGAAAGACGAACGCGCCGGCAATCTCGTCGGGATCCGCCCAGCGCTGCAGTGGAATTCGTCGCATCATGTTGGCGGAGAACTTCTCGTTGGTGCGAATGGTCTCGGTCATCGGCGTGGCAGCCAGCGGGGCCAGCGCGTTCACCAGGATGTTCTTGCGAGCCAGTTCGCGGGCGAGAGACTTGGTGAAGCCGATGATGCCCGCCTTTGCCATCGAATAGTTGACCTGCCCGAGGGTACCGGTGATGCCGGCCGCCGAGGTGACGTTGATGACGCGGCCGGTGCCGTCGGTGGCCAGGAACGGCAGCGCCGCCTGCGTGACGCGGAACGCGCCCATCACGTGAATGTCGATCAGACGGTTGACGTTCTCCTCGCTGATGTCGGCGAACATGGTAGGCGCGGTGACACCCGCGTTGTTGATCACGATGTTGAGCACACCCCCGGTCAAGGCAGCCGCCTGCGCTACGGCGGCATCCGCGGACCCGCGATCGGCGACGTCGAGCGCCGCGCTCTCGGCCTTGCCGCCCTCGGCCGTAATGCTCTCGGCCACAAGGGCTGCGGTGTCCTTGTCGAGGTCGGTCACCAGCACTGCCGCGCCAGCGGTCGCGAGTGCGCGGGCGACGGCGGAGCCGATCCCGCCCGCGGCTCCGGTCACGATCGCTGACCGGCCGGTGAGGTCGAATAGCGGGTTTGCGGTCGCAGTCATCAGTAGCTCCTCGGCAGTCCGAGCACCTTGGAGGCAAGGAAGTTGAGGATCATCTCCTGGCTCACCGGGGCGATCTTCATCAGGCGTGACTCGCGGAAGAATCGCGAGATGTTGTACTCCTCCGAGTAACCCATCCCGCCGTGCGTCTGGAGCGCGCGGTCGGCGGCGTCGAAGCCCGCGTCAGCACAGAGGTACTTGGCCATGTTGGCCTCACGCCCGCATGGCTTTCCGTTGTCGTACAGCCAGGTGGCCTTGCGCAGGATCAGTTCGGCGGCGTCCAGGCGGGCCAAGGAGTCGGCAAGGGGGAATTGAATGCCCTGGTTCATGCCGATCGGCCGGTCGAACACGACGCGCTCGTTCGCGTACTTGACCGCCCTGTCCAACGAGACCCGACCGATGCCGAGTGCCTCGGCCGCGATCAGCATCCGCTCCGGGTTCAACCCGTGCAGGATGTAGCTGAAACCCTTGCCCTCCTCCCCGATTCGGTGCTCCACCGGTACCCGAAGGTCGTCGATGAACAGCTCGTTGGAGCTGACGGCGTTGCGGCCCATCTTCTTGATCGGTCGGATGTCCACGTGATCGCGGTCGAGGTCGGTCAGGAACAGCGATAACCCGTCCGTCTTCTTGGTGACCTCGTCGTACGGCGTGGTGCGGGTCAACAGCAGGATCTTCTCGGACTCCAGCGCCTTGGAGATCCAGACCTTGCGGCCGTTGATCACGTAGCTGTCGCCGTCACGCTTGGCGAACGTCGTGATCCGCGACGTGTCAAGGCCCGCACCGGGTTCGGTGACACCAAAGCAGACGTGCAGGTCGCCGTTGACGATCCTGGGCAGCGTCGCCGCCTTCATCTCATCGGACCCGAACACCACCACGGGCTGCATGCCGAAGATGGACAGATGGATGGCGCTGGCCGCGTTCATGGCGCCGCCCGAGCGCGCCACCTCCTCCGCGAGGATCGTTGCCTCGGTGATGCCGAGCCCGTGCCCGCCGTACTCCTCCGGGATGGTCATGCCGAGCCATCCACCGGAGGCGATCGCGTCGTAGAACTCTTTGGGGAATTCGTGCCCCTGGTCCTTGTCCATCCAGTATTGGTCGTCGAACCTCGCCGCCAATTCCGCGACGGACTTGCGGATCAGCTGCTGATCCTCGGTCAGTTCGAAGTTCATCCCGCCGGTCACAACTCGCTCCTACATCGAAATCCATTGATCCACAGTCGCGTTCGTCGGCGCACATCTGCCAACTCCAGCACCGACGTACCGCGTCTCTCTCTCAGCCGGTCAGTTCTTGGCGCCGGCAATCTCCTTGGCGCTGGCCTGGAAGTCCGCGAAGCTGGTGCCGGACTTCTCGTGCTTGCTGAGCGCTTGGATGGTGACGTCGTGGTCGCCTGCCGCGGCGCGCAGTGCCCCGACGGTGGCCTGATCCTTGGGGACGTGGGCGAACGGCTCGAAGTGGTAGAGCTTCATCGCGTTGAGGTGGGTCATCTTGTCGATCTCCTCATCGGAGACCTCGTAGGTCTTGAACACCGCGTCGAGTTCCTCTGGGGCGCCTGGCCACATCGAATCACTGTGCGGATAGTCCATCTCCCAGCAGATGTTGTCCACCCCGATCTCGTGACGCAGTTTCACCCCGACCGGATCGGAGATGAAACACGTCATGAAGTGCTCCCTGAACACCTCCGAGGGGAGCTTTCCGCCGAAGTCCTGGTGCGTCCACGTCGAATGCATGTCGTAGGTGCGGTCCACCCGCTCCAGGAAGTACGGAATCCACCCGGTCCCACCCTCGGACAACGCGATCTTCAGCGTCGGGTACTTCTTGATCGGCGCCGACCACAACAGATCCGCCGCGGCCTGCACGATGTTCATCGGTTGCAGGGTGATCATCACGTCCATCGGGGAATCGGGCGCGGGGATCGACAGCTTGCCCGAGGAGCCGATGTGCACGTTCATCACCGTCTCGGTGTCGACGAGGGCCTCCCACAACGGCTTCCAGTAGTCGTCGTGGAAGGACGGGTAGCCCAGAGTGGCCGGGTTCTCGGTGAACGTCAGCGAGTGCACACCCTTCTTCGAGACCCGCCGGACTTCCTGGGCAGCCAGCTCGGCGTCCCAGATCACCGGAAGCGCCATCGGGATGAACCGGCCAGGATGCGCCGCGCACCACTCGTCGATGTGCCAGTCGTTGTAGGCCTGCACCAAGGCCAGCGAGAAGTCCGAGTCGTCGGTGGCGAACAACCGGCCCGCGAACCCGGGGAACGACGGGAAGTTCATCGTCGCCAGCACCCCGCCTGCGTTCATGTCCTT
The DNA here is from genome assembly GCF_050701675.1 of Mycobacterium sp. Taxonomy (GTDB): domain Bacteria; phylum Actinomycetota; class Actinomycetes; order Mycobacteriales; family Mycobacteriaceae; genus Mycobacterium. Next base: position 7,453 of record NZ_JBOGDD010001313.1, read on the forward strand.
GACCCGCTCGGCAGCGTCGAAGCACCCCTTGCGGATCTCGTCGAGGCCCTGGGGCTCTAGGCCGTATTCCTCCTTCGGCCGGCCTGCCACCGCGTTCAGGGCAACGTTCGGGATGACCGTCTCCCGGAACTGCCAGGTATCGGAACCGTCCGGGTTGTGCACCAACCGCGGCGCATCGTCGAGGTACTTCGCCGCGAGGTGGTTCTTGAACATGTCCGGCGGCTCGATGATGTGGTCGTCCACACTGATCAAGATCATGTCGTCTTTGTTCATGAGCTTCCCTTCGGGTCGATACGGCGGCGCTGGGCTCGGGTCTCGTTCTCTACTAGAGAAAACTATCCTCTCGTTTGGAGAGAATCAACATGGCCAACGTATCCAAATACAGCAGAACCTGCGGTTTTAGGGTCGCGCGGGACCACTCGCCAGCGTCCGACCTCGACCTTGCCATTGACGATTGGGCCCGGAGGTGGAAATCTATTAGGCAAATGTGAGAATGTGATTCTCACAACCGAGAGCCCGGGAGATCTGACGAAGGAGGACGTCGTGCGCGTACCACCGCTTCCCGCTGCGGAGTGGGACGACGCCGTGCTCAACGCGCTCCGGATGATGCCAGAGGAACGCCGCAATCCGGCGGCCGCAGGCAACGCGATCTCAACCTTCGTCAACCACCCGGACCTCACCCGGTCCTACCTCACCTTCAGCTTCTATCTGCTGACGCGATCGACGCTGCCGCCGCGACTGCGCGAGCTGGCCGTGCTGCGGATCGCCCACCTCACCGCCTGCGCGTACGAGTGGGACGAACACGTCACGATCGGCAAGAACGCTGGACTGTCCGATGACGACATCGCCGCCCTCCAGCGCGGCGAGGCCGCCGACGACTTCGACCGTACGGTGCTCACCGCCGTCGACGAGCTCGTTCAGAAGACCTGCATCTCCGATGACACCTGGGCTGCTCTCGGCACACGCATGGACACGCGCGAGCTCATGGACTTCGTCTTCACCATCGGCGGCTACCACATGCTGGCGATGGCCCTCAACACGTTCGGCGTAGAACCCAAGAAGGAGAACTGAACGCATGGCATTCTTCCCCAAGCCCGCGGCGGGCAGCTGGACCGAGAACTGGCCCGAGCTGGGTACCGCGCCGGTGAACTACGACGATTCCATCGACCCGGAGCACTATCTGCTCGAGCAGCAGGCCATCTTCAAGAAGACCTGGCTCAAGGTCGGCCGCGTGGAGCAGTTGCCCAAGAGGGGCAGCTACTTCACCCGCGAGATGCCGTCGGCGGGCCCCGGCACGTCGGTGATCATCGTCAAGGACGTGAAGGACGGGGTCGAGACCGTCCGGAGCTTCTACAACCTGTGCAGGCACCGCGGTAACAAGCTGGTGTGGAACGACTATCCCGGCGAGGAGGTGTCCGGCGTCTGCCGCCAGTTCACCTGCAAGTACCACGCATGGCGGTACGGCCTCGACGGCGGCCTGAACTTCGTCCAGCAGGAGGGTGAGTTCTTCGACCTCGACAAGAGTGACTACGGGCTGGTTGCCGTGCGCTGCGAGGTGTGGGAAGGCTTCATCTTCATCAACTTCGACGACGCCGCCGCACCGCTGGCCGAGTACCTCGGCGATTTCGCCAAGGGCCTCGAGGGCTATCCGTTCCACGAGATGACCGAGCACTACGGCTACCGCTCGGAGGTCAAGGCCAACTGGAAGTTGTTCATCGACGCGTTCACCGAGTTCTATCACGCGCCGATCCTGCACATGAAGCAGGCGGAGAAGGAGGAGGCCGAGAAGTTGGCCAAGTTCGGCTTCGAGGCGCTGGCCTACGACATCAAGGGCGACCACTCCATGGTGTCGTCGTGGGGCGGGATGGCGCCGCCGAAGGACCTGAGCATGGTCAAGCCCATCGAGCGGATCCTGCACAGCGGGCTGTTCGGGCCGTGGGACCGCCCCGACATCGAGGGCATCCTGCCCGACGAACTGCCGCCTGCCATCAATCCGGGCCGCCACAAGTCTTGGGGCACCGACTCGTTCGAGTTCTTCCCCAACTTCACGCTGCTGTTCTGGGCGCCGGGCTGGTACCTCACGTACAACTACTGGCCGACCGCGGTCGACAAGCACATCTTCGAGGCCGACCTGTACTTCGTGCCTCCGACGAACCTCCGTGAGCGCCTGTCGCAGGAACTGGCCGCGGTGACGTTCAAGGAGTACGCGTTCCAGGACGCCAACACCCTCGAGGCCACCCAGACCCAGATCGGCACCAGGGTCGTCACCGACTTCCCGCTGTGCGATCAGGAGATCCTGCTGCGACACCTGCACATGACCGCCCACCAGTACGTGGACAGGTACGAAGAAGCAAAGGCCAATGGAACCACCAACGGACAGCACGCCGCCAAGAAGGATGAAGTGAATGTCTAAGTTGCCAGAGGAATTCGCCGACCTCGAGCCGTTCGCCGAATGGTGTCTGCCGACCGAGGAGGAGCGGTACGCCAAGCGACTCAAGTCGACGATGGCCGAGATGCAGGAGTTGTACGACGCCGGCATGGCGCGCCTCGAGGACATCATGGTCTACGTGGACGCGCGCTTCCCGCTCAAGGGCATGCCGGAGGACGCCAAGGCGCTGGTGCATCTCGGCCAGTCGATCGTCATGGTGAGCTTCCCCATCGAGGTGTGGAAGCAGCCCCGCGTGCTGGATAGCGGCGCCGCCTACATCAATCTGATCAAGGAGCCGGTGGTTTAACGGTGTTGACCCTCAAGGCGGCGGGTCTACTGGACGTCGATGCGGGCGAGATCATCCGCCCCGGCATCCTGAAGATCGAAGACGATCGAATCGTCGGCGTGGGGGGCGACGTCGACGAGAGCTCCGAGATCATCGACCTCGGGGATTCCATCCTGCTACCCGGCCTGATGGACATGGAGGTCAACCTCCTGATGGGCGGACGCGGGGAGAACCCAGGTCTGTCCCAGGTTCAGGACGATCCCCCGACCCGGGTACTGCGCGCCGTGGGGAATGCCCGACGCACCTTGCGGGCGGGGTTCACCACCGTGCGCAACCTCGGCCTCTTCGTCAAGACGGGCGGCTATCTGCTCGACGTCGCGCTGGGCAAGGCCATCGACGCGGGCTGGATCGAGGGTCCGCGCATCGTGCCGGCCGGCCACGCGATCACGCCGACGGGCGGGCACCTCGATCCCACGATGTTCGCCGCGTTCATGCCGGGCGTGCTGGAGTTGACCATCGAAGAGGGCATCGCCAACGGGGTCGACGAAATCCGCAAGGCGGTGCGCTACCAGATCAAGCACGGCGCGCAGCTGATCAAGGTCTGCGTGTCGGGCGGTGTCATGTCGCTGACCGGAGAGGCAGGCGCGCAACACTATTCGGATGAAGAGCTGCGGGCCATCGTTGACGAGGCGCACCGCCGCGGATTGCGGGTGGCCGCGCACACGCACGGCGCCGAAGCCGTCAAACACGCTATCGCCTGCGGAATCGACTGCATCGAGCACGGATTCCTGATGGACGACGAGGCGATCCAGATGCTCGTCGACAACGACCGGTTCCTGGTGACGACGAGGCGGCTGGCCGAGGCGATGGACGTCTCGAAGGCGCCCGCGGTGCTCCAGGCGAAGGCCGCCGAGATGTTCCCCAAGGCGCGCACGTCGCTCAAGGCCGCGTACGAGGCCGGCGTGAAGATCGCGGTCGGCACCGACGCTCCCGCCATCCCGCACGGCAAGAACGCCGACGAACTCGTCACGCTCGTCGACTGGGGAATGTCCCCAGCTGCCGTGCTGCGCGCAGCGACCGTCGTCGCGGCCGACCTCATCAACGTCACCGACCGCGGCCGCCTCGCCGAAGGGCAGGTCGCGGACATCATCGCGGTGCCCGGCGATCCGCTACTGGACATCAGCGTTACACAGAACGTAAGTTTTGTAATGAAAGGGGGCAAGGTCTATGTCAACAAGAACTGACGATCTGATGGAGATCCAGCAGCTCCTCGCCCGTTACGCGGTGACCATCACCCAGGGCGACGTCGAGGGGTTGGTCGAGGTCTTCACCCCGGATGGCACCTACAGCGCATTCGGAGACACGTACACGCTGAACCGATTCCCGGTCCTCGTCGATGCGGCGCCGAAGGGGCTGTTCATGACCGGGACCGCGCTCGTCGACCTCGTCGAAGGTTCCGAC
>NZ_JBOGDD010001314.1:0-15326 GCF_050701675.1 Mycobacterium sp.
GCTCGCGACGGTGGTGCTGCTGGTGCTGACCGGGACGCTGTCGGATGCGGCGTTCCTGTCGTGGGGCTGGCGGGTCGCATTCTGGCTGTCAGCCGTGGTCGTGCTGATCGGCTACTACATCCGCACCAAGGTCACCGACGCCCCGATCTTCGTTGCGGCGCAACGGGAAGCCGAGCGGATCAAGGCGACCTCGTTCAGCGTGATCGAGGTGCTCAAGCGCTACCCGCGCGGCGTATTCACCGCGATGGGGCTGCGGTTCGGCGAGAACATCATGTACTACCTGGTGGTCACGTTCTCGATCACCTACCTGAAGGTCCAGGTCGGCGCCGACACCAGCTCGATTCTTTGGTATCTGCTCTTCGCGCACGCGGTGCACTTCGCCATCATCCCGCTGGTGGGCAAGTTGGCTGACCGTTACGGACGGCGGCCGGTGTACTTCGTGGGCGCCGCGCTTGGGGCCACCTGGGGCTTCTTCGCCTTCCCGATGATGAACAGCGGCAACTACGTCGTCGTCACCGCCGCTGTCACGCTCGGCCTGGTCATCCACGCGTTCATGTACGCCCCGCAGCCGGCCATCATGGCCGAGATGTTCCCGACTCGGATGCGTTATTCCGGTGTGTCCCTTGGTTATCAGGTCACCTCGATCGTGGCGGGCTCGCTGGCGCCGATCATCGCCGTCAAACTGCTCGACGTCTACGGCTCCTCGGTCCCGATCGCGATCTACCTGGCGCTGGCGTGCGCAGTGACCCTGATCGCGGTGGTGTTCACCCGTGAGACCAACGGCATCGACCTCGAGTCGTTGGACGTCGCCGACGCCGAGGAAGTAGCAGGGGATGAGTGGGGGCAGGTAGTTCCGCGATGACCGAACTCGCCGGACGAACCGCTCTCGTCACCGGCGGTGCGAGCGGCATCGGCGCGGCGTGTGCCCGTGAGCTTGCGAGTCGGGGTGCCATCGTCACGGTCGCCGACGTCGACGACGTGGCAGCCACGGCGCTGGCCGAGGAGATTGGCGGAAGTGCTTGGGTGGTCGATCTTCTCGACGTCGCCGCGCTCGAGGAATTGTCCCTCGAGGTGGACGTCCTGGTGAACAACGCGGGGGTGCAGACCGTCGACTCGATCACGGAGTTCGACCCAGCCCGCTTCCGCTCCATGCTCTCGCTGATGGTCGAGGTGCCGTTCCTGCTGATCCGGGCGGCGTTGCCGCACATGTACGAACAGCGTTTTGGCCGGGTGGTGAACATCTCGTCGGTGCACGGTCTGCGGGCCTCGGAGTTCAAGGTCGCCTACGTCACCGCGAAGCACGGCCTGGAAGGTCTGTCCAAGGTGACCGCGCTCGAAGGCGGCGCCCACGACGTGACCAGTAACTGCGTCAATCCGGGCTACGTTCGAACTCCGTTGGTAGCCAAGCAGATCGCCGATCAGGCCCGCACCCATGGCATCCCAGAACGGGACGTCGCGGAGAAGGTCCTGCTCTCCGAGAGCGCGATCAAGCGACTGGTCGAGCCGGAGGAGGTGGCGTCTTTGGTGGGCTGGCTCGCGTCGCCGAGCGCGGGCATGGTCACCGGGGCGTCGTACACGATGGACGGCGGCTGGAGCGCACGCTAGCTCGAATCATGGCTCGGATCAGTCCTCATTCGAGGTCTCCTTGCGAGCTTCCGTGGAAGCGATTCTGGCGGAAGCCTTCTCGCTCACTGGGGTATGCTCCTGGAGCGGGTTCGCGTCGGCGTTGTCGAGTAGCTCGTCTGCCTTGACGCGGAACCTGCGGGTGTAGAACATCATCGCTGCGGCAACCAGTGGCAGTACGCCCAGCGCGTAGATACCGGCCGAGCCCGCCGCGTCGTTGACGACGGCATTGACCTTGGTACGCAGAATGGGCGCAACGAAACCGCCGAGGTTGCCCAAGGAGTTGATCAGACCGATCCCCGCTGCAGCTGCAGCTCCGGTCAGAAATGCAGCGGGATAGGACCAGACGATGGGGCCGACGGCAAGGAAGCTACACACCGCCAGGGTGATGAAGATCAGTCCCAGCACTGGTTGGTGGTAGGTCCCCGCCCATGCAGACCCGAAGATGCACAGTGCGGTTGATACGAACAGCAAGGCGGCCCAGATGCGCCGCCGCTGGATGGTGGTCGCCGCACGTCCGATGAAATAGCACGCGAAGATGCCGAAGAACCACGGGACCCCGACCAGCAACCCGACCTTCAGTCCCACCTTGGTGCCGGTGAGTTCAGACACCTGCGCGGGCAGGTAGAAGGTCACGCCGTAGACAGCCACCTGCAAGCAGAAGTAGATGGTGGTGAAGTACCAGACCTTCCCGTTCTTCATCGCATTCCACACGCCCCTGGGGCCAGACTCCTCCTTTACGGTGTCCTCCTGTGCCATCACGTCCTTCAAGGCATTCTTCTCGGCAGCGGTAAGGAACTTCGCATGCTCCGGCCCGTTGATGAGGAAGACGTAAGCGGCAACTCCTGCGACGACGGCCAACAGTCCTTCGACTCCGAACATGACCTGCCAGCCGTGCACACCGGGCATCTGGTCACCGATGTTGATCAGCCATCCGGACAACGGCGCACCCAACATCTGGGAGACCGGCTGCGCCAGGTAGAAGATGGCAAACATCCTGACCCGCACCTTGTTTGGAAACCAGGCCGCCAGGAACATGATCACGCCGGGGAACAAGCCGGCCTCGGTCACACCGAGCAGAAAGCGGAGCGCGATGAACGAGTTCGGGCCTTGCACGAACGCGAAGCACGCCGAAACGATTCCCCAGGTGATTGCGATTCGGGCTAGCCAGAACTTCGCTCCGACCCGGTTCAGTACCAGGTTGCTGGGGATCTCGAATATTGCGTAGCCGATGAAGAATATGCCTGCGCCCAGGGCGTAGGCACCTGCGGATACCCCGCGGTCAACCTCGAGTGCCTGCGCCGCAAAGCCGACATTCGTGCGGTCAAGAAACGAGACAATGTAGAGGAGGACGAGCATTGGCATCAATCGGCGCGAGGCCTTGGAGATCGCCGAAGCGAGAACTGGGTCGCGCAACAATGCCTTACTTGCGTTCAGGTCTATCGTTGACATCACTTCTCCTGTCGAATGGTGTTGCAACACAGCTAGTTCAGTGGTTTGGGCTTCGTCTTGACGTCAGGTGAGAATCAGCGCCACTCCGACGACGCAGATGATCACGCCGACAGTCAGGTACAGCAGTCGTTCGCGGCTCCATCGGGACGGGCCGTCAGTACGCATACGCAGTGCTCCTACTCGGGTCGATGTCACCATCGACGGTCAATGAGTCGGCCTGGCGTCAATCGAGGGGTGCGGGTCCGAGTTCATCGAGCAGTTTCTGCATCAGCACGTAGGCCTTGTTGCGGTATGCGATGAGCGCGGGGATGCGTTCGGCCGGGACGTCCAAGAAGCCCTTGCCAGTCTTGGTCCCGAGGTTGCCCGCCGCGACGAGTTCGGTCAGAACCCGCGGTGTCGCGAAACGCTCGGGGAACCCGGTTTGCAAAGACCGGTAACAGAAGTCGTAGACATCCAGACCGGCCATGTCGGCGATGGCGAATGGGCCGAAGAAGGGCAGCCGGAAACCGAAGGTGGTACGTACCAGGGTGTCGATGTCCTCGGCGGTCGCCGTCCCAGCTTCCACTAGTTGGGTTGCTTCGTGAAAGAGGGCGTACTGCAGTCGGTTCAACACGAATCCCGTGACGTCCTTGACCTGAGCCGTCGATTTCCCGGCGTCGTGGATCAGTTGTCGTGTCCGGGTGACGACGCTCTCGTCTGTGCCGGCGTGCGGAATGATCTCTACTCCGGGGATGAACGGCGACGGGTTGCTGAAGTGCACGCCGAGGAATCGGCTGGGATTGGCGACGGCATCGGCCATGTCGCCGATGGAGATCGTCGAGGTGTTGGAGCCAATGATGGCGTCCGGCCTTGCCGCGACGCTGATCTGGCGCAGGGTGTCGTGCTTGATCGCTAGGACCTCTGGCACGGCTTCTTCGACGAAGTCCGCGTTCGACACCGCCTCGGCCAACGACGCGGCGGGCCACAGGTTGGCCTCCAGGGTGGCGGTGGCGCCTTCGGGAAAAAGCCCTTCGGCGACGAACTCCTTCGACTCGGCGATCAACCGGTGGTAGTTCTTCTCGGCAATCTCTGCACTGACGTCGGCAAGGGCGACGCGGGCTCCGGCGAGGCCGAACACCTGCGCAATGCCCCCGCCCATGTACCCCGAGCCGATTACTGCGATTTGCCTGGTCACTGTTGTCACCGCTTACTTCCACTGTCGTCGGTCGGAACTGTTACTGAGCTGAGTCGCGAGAAGTGGCTGGTTGGGCCGCTGGGAACCGACAGAGGGCGGTTGGCGGCAACGAAGCCGTCGTAGATCGAACTCACGGTTCCTCTTCGCTAGGTCGTTATCGGGTGCGCCCGCGGCGACATCACCGAGACGTGCATCTCACCGGTCCTCGTGATGAGACGTGAATCACAGGAGGAGATTCCTATAGGATGTAGGATCGATGATTGACTGTCAAGCGATTCCTATAGGATCTTTTTGTGGCTCCCGAAGTCGTCGCTTCCCTACCTGTCCGGCAGGTGCTGACCGACCATGTCCACGACAAGTTGCTGGAGATGTTGATGGACGGCCGGTACGGACCGAATGAGGCCGTAAGCATTGACGGCATTGCTCGTGAACTGGACGTTTCGGCGACTCCCGTGCGCGAGGCTCTGGCCCGTCTCGAAGTGACCGGTTTGGTGATTCGGGTCGCGCTGCGTGGCTACCGTGTTGCGCCGCTGCTCAGCACCGCCGAACTCGCCGAGCTGATAGACGCCCGCCTTGCCATCGAGCCGGTCAACGCATCCCGGGCCTGTGAGCGGGCCACGCCCGCCTTGATCGAGGCGCTTGACCGTTCGATCGCCGAATTGCGTACCGCCCCGAGGGGGCCTGAGTTCGCCGAGTACCGGGAGTACTGGCAGGCCGACATGCGATTCCACGAGCTCATTGCCCAAGGCGCCGGCAACCGCTTCCTGTTGATGGCATACAACTGCCTCGGCGGATCGGTGCAACGGTTCAGACTCTTCACGGGGCTGGGGGTCACCGACGCCGAGTACGCCATCGACGAGCATTCCGCGATCCTGGCTGCGTTTCGGGCTCAGTCGCCGGAGAAGGCGCGGCAAGCCATGGTCGACCATCTGCGCGGCGTCAAGGACCGGGGCTTCAAGGATGTCGTCGACCACGGTTGAGACCCACCCGTGCCTCTCTGATCGCACCCTCAGTACCGTCCGGGATCGGCGAGCACGGGTGCGAATGCCAACTCGGCCGCTCCGATCACCAGCGTGTCGGCACCGAGGGTGGCGGGCACCACCCGGACCAGGTCGCGCGGGGCGCCCATGCTGCGCCGCGTCAACTCCTCGTGGAGCACCGCCGCGGCGTAGGCAGGGAAGACCCGCAGGAAGCCGCCGAGAACGATCAGTCCTGGATTCAGCATGTTGATCGCGTTGCCTAGGGCAATCGCCAGTGAGCGTGCCTGACGGCTGAGCACATCGCGCTCGGCAGAGGTGTGGGACCCCAGCAGGCTCTGAGTCGCTCCGGTCGTGCCGTCGAGTTCGTCGAGAAGCCGGGCCAGCGGCGCCTGAATGACCTCGGTCTCCAGACAGCCGACACTGCCGCAATGACACTTCTCGCCGCCACCGACGAAAGTGTGTCCCAATTCGCCCGCGTAGCCCGCGACTCCCTCGAGCAGTCCACCGGCGACCACGAAGCCGGCGCCGATACCGCTCGGCCCGCCGTTGACGTAGATCAGATGGTCGGCACCGGGGTGATTGCCGAACATGTGCTCGGCGATAGCTCCTGCGTTGGCATCGTTGGCCGCAAACGTAGGCAATCCCGTTGCTGCGCTGAGCATCTGGCCGATTTCGATGTCATGCCAGTCCAAGTTGGGCGCCAGTTGCACCGTCGACTCTGGACGGCGCACCAGCCCTGGCACCGCTACCCCGACGGCCGTCACTGCCTGCCCTTCGTCGAGGCCCCGGCAGATACCACCGATCGCCTTGGCTGCGATGGCTACGGTGCCCGCAGCGGTCGGCACCCGATCCGTCGGGCAGCGCACCACGTCGAGCACCGCACCGCCCATCGCCACCACTCCGATGGTGACGGCATCGACCTCGGGGGTGACCGCTACCGCGAGCACGCGGTTACCCGGGCGCACGATCGGGCTGGGCCGGCCGACCTGCGTCGTCGACGGCGCGGGTGATTCGTCCACCAGGCCCCTCGCGACCAGCTCCTCGACGAGGTCCTTGGTGGTGGATCGCGACAATCCCGTGCAGCGGGTCAACTCGGCGCGGCTGAGCATGCGGTGACGGTGCACCAGTGTCAAGACACTGGACAGATTGCGTCGCCGAACGTCGTCGGTGCTCGTACCCACTCGAGCGAACTGCCGGTCTTCCGTCCCCTTCATCGGCCCACCCGCCCCCTCTCGCATCCGGCCTTGACAGTGTCGCAGGCCACATCTTATGTTCGAGCAGAGAACAAACTATCATCTGATCGCAGTTCGGCACTCGACGGTGCCCACGATTCCCGAGGAGTTCCGATGACCGTCCTGGAGTCCAGCGCCGCCGTAGCGGAGGCGTTGACACCCCGCCCGTCAGACAAGTTCTCGTTCGGACTCTGGACGGTGGGCTGGCCGGGAAACGACCCGTTCGGTGTGGCTACTCGGCCTGCGCTCGACGTGGTCGAGGCCGTGGAGCGGCTGGCCGAGTTGGGTGCCTACGGCTTGACCTTTCACGATGACGACCTATTCGCCTTCGGCAGCTCCGACGCCGAGCGGCGTCGGATGATCGATCGACTGACGTCGGTGTTGAGAGCCTCGGGTCTGGTCGTGCCGATGGTGACCACCAACCTATTCACCCAGCCGGTCTTCAAGGACGGCGGTTTCACCAGCAACGACCGCGGGGTGCGTCGTTTCGCGTTGCGCAAGGTTCTGCGCAACCTCGATCTGGCCGCCGAACTGGGTGCCGAGACCTTCGTGCTGTGGGGCGGCCGCGAAGGCAGCGAGTACGACTCGGCAAAGGACGTCCAGGCGGCGTTGGAACGCTATCGCGAGGCGCTGGACCTGTTGTGCCAGTACGTGATTGACCAAGGCAGCGGCCTTCGGTTCGCCATTGAGCCCAAGCCCAACGAGCCGCGCGGTGACATCCTGCTGCCCACCGTGGGGCACGCACTGGCGTTCATCGACACCCTCGCTCACCCGGAGATGGTCGGCGTGAACCCCGAGACCGGTCACGAGCAGATGTCCGGGCTGAACTTCATGCACGGCATCGCGCAGGCACTCTACGGCGGCAAGCTGTTCCACATCGACCTGAACGGCCAGCGTGGCATCAAGTTCGACCAGGACCTGGTCTTCGGCCACGGCGATCTGGCCAACGCCTTCGCGCTCGTCGACCTGCTCGAGCATGGCGGACCGGGTGGCGGCCCGGCCTATGACGGCCCGCGGCACTTCGACTACAAACCCAGCCGCACCGAGGATGCCGACGGGGTGTGGGCGTCGGCGGCGGCCAACATGCGGATGTATCTGTTGCTGCGCCAGCGCGCCGCCGCGTTCCGCGCCGACCCGGCCGTCCAAGAGGCGATGACGATCGCCAGGGTGCCCGAACTGCGGCAGCCCACCCTGAACGACGGCGAGACGTACGCCGATCTCTTGGCGGACCGCACCGCCTACGAGGAGTTCGACGCGGGCTCCTATTTCGGCGGAAAGGGTTGCGGCTTCGTGACTCTCAACCAGTTCGCCCTCGAACACCTGATGGGTGCACGGTGAGGGAGACGCCCCGTCCCGAAACTGCCGATTGCGCCCGCGAGTGACGCCGTTCACGCAATATGTGATTACGCACTACAAATCCATGAATGCCACCGATTCGGAGGGATCTTCGTGAAACGAACCAGCCGCCTGCTTCTCACCACCATCGTTGGCGCCAGCCTGACGCTGACGGCGTGCGGCTCGGGCTCGGACTCGTCGGGCTCGTCGGACGCCAAGAGCGGCAAGGTCGGTGTCATCCTGCCGGACACCAAGTCATCGGTCCGGTGGGAGAGCAAGGACCGCCCCGCGCTGGAAGCCGCCTTCAAGAGCGCCGGGGTGGACTACACCATTCAGAACGCCGAGGGATCCGCCGACACGATGGCCACCATCGCCGACGGGATGATCGCGGACGGCGTCACCGTGCTGGCGATCGTCAACCTGGACTCCGACAGCGGTGCGTCAATTCAGCAGAAGGCGGCCACCCAGGGCGTCAAGACCATCGATTACGACCGCCTGACCCTTGGCGGTTCCGCCGACGTCTACGTCTCCTTCGACAACACCAAGGTCGGCGAACTCCAAGGGCAGGGGCTCGTCGATTGCCTCGGCGGTAAACCGGCGAATGTCGTCTTTCTCAACGGTTCTCCGACCGACAACAACGCGAAGCTGTTCAGCAGCGGCGCTCATTCGGTGATCGACGCGACGCCGACGATCACTGCTGCCGGCGAGCAGGCGGTGCCGGACTGGGACAACGACAAGGCGGTGACCATCTTCGAGCAGCAGTACACGGCCGCCAACGGGCGCGTCGACGGGGTGTACGCGGCCAACGACGGCCTCGCCGGTTCGGTCATCTCCATCCTGGAGAAGAACAAGCGTGCTGGCCAGGTCCCGGTCACCGGCCAGGACGCGACCGTCGAAGGACTGCAGAACATCCTCGCCGGCACACAGTGCATGAGCGTCTACAAATCGGCCACCGAGGAAGCCAACGCGCTGGCCGAGGCGGCGATCGCACTCGCAGGAGGTGAGCAGCCGAAGACCAGCAGCACCTCTCGCGACGAGACGGGCGGACGGGACGTCCCGTCGGTACTTCTGACACCGAAGTCGATCACCAAGGAGAACATCAACGTCGTCCTCGACGATGGCGGACAGGCCAAGGAAGAGGTGTGCTCGGGGCAGTTCGCCTCCCTGTGCACCGCTGCCGGAGTCTGAGGCCTGATGACCCCTGACGTCGAGCCTGCGCCACGAACTCCGATCCTTGAATTACGCGGTGTCAACAAGAGTTTCGGCGTCGTCCACGTGCTCCACGACATCGACTTCTGCGTCTACCCCGGCCAGGTGACCGCCCTGGTCGGCGACAATGGCGCTGGAAAGTCGACGCTGGTCAAGGCGATCGCCGGGATCCATCCCATCGACACCGGCACGTACCTGTTCGAGGGCAGGCCCGTCACCGTTCGCAGCCCGAACGAGGTGTCGGCCCTCGGCGTCGAGGTCGTCTACCAGGACCTGGCCCTGTGCGACAACCTGGACATCGTCGAGAACATGTTCCTGGGGCGGGAACTGAAGAGCCGGGGGATGCTCGACGAGGCCCGGATGGAGACCATGGCCCGCCAGGCTCTCAAATCGCTTTCGGTACGGACCGTCAACTCCGTCCGGCAGACGGTGTCGAGCTTGTCCGGAGGTCAACGTCAGACCGTGGCGATTGCCAAGTCGGTGCTGTGGAACTCCAAGGTGGTCCTGCTCGACGAACCCACCGCAGCCCTCGGTGTCGCGCAGACCAAGCAGGTGATCGGCCTGGTGCGCGGACTCGCCGATCGGGGCCTCGGGGTCGTGCTCATCTCCCACAACATGAACGACGTCTTCGACGTCGCGGACCGGATCTGTGCGCTGTACCTCGGACGGGTGGCCGCCGATGTCAAGGCGTCCGACGTGACCCACGGCCAAGTGGTGGAACTCATCACCGCGGGACGTTCCGGCGGCCTCGGCCTGGCGCCGGCGCAGGCAGCCGAATCGATGTGAAGGCCGTGCATGACCAGGACGCAAATCCGAGGAAAGTTCAGATGCCCATCGAAACAGGCACTGGCAGTGCTCAATCCGACGTCGGTGTGGCCGATACCGACTTCGCCGGCGACGCCCGTGTCGATCAGACGTTCACCGAGGCCGTGCGGGGTTACCTGCAGCGAGTGCGCGGCGGCGACATGGGCTCACTGCCCGCGATCCTGGGCCTCGTCGTGCTGTTCGTGGTCTTCGGTCTGGCCAACGACCGCTTCCTCTCGGCACTGAATCTGGCCAACCTGGTCACCCAGGCCGGGTCGATCTCCGTGTTGGCGATGGGCCTGGTGTTCGTGTTGCTGCTCGGCGACATCGACCTGTCCGCGGGAGTCGCCGGCGGTGTGTCGGCATGCGTGATGGGGCTGATCGTCGGCAACCTGAGTTGGCCGTGGTGGGCGGCGATCCTCGCCGCCATCGCCTGCGGCGCATTGATCGGCCTCATCATCGGCATGCTGCGAGCCAAACTCGGGATTCCGTCGTTCGTGGTCACCCTGGCGTTCTTCCTCGGACTGCAGGGGGTGACGCTCAAACTCATCGGCGAGGGCGGCTCCGTCCGCGTCGACGATCCGGTGATCCGCGGCCTGACTATCAGCAATGTGCCCGTCTCCATCGGCTGGGCGATCGCGTTGCTGGTGGTTGTGGCGTTCGCCGGCCTGGAGGTGTACCAGTACTGGCACGGGAAGGCATTGCAACTGTCCCACTCACCGCTCGGCGTGGTAATTGCGCGGATATTCGCTGTAGCGGCAGTTGTTTTGGGCGTCACCTTCGTGCTCAGCGTCAACCGCAGCGTCAACCCCAGAGCGGAGATCAGCGGAATCCCGTACGTACTGCCGTTGATCCTGTTTCTGCTGATCGTCACGACCGTGGTGCTCAAGCGCACGTCGTACGGCAGGCACATCTATGCCGTCGGCGGTAACGCCGAGGCCGCGCGCCGTGCCGGCATCTCCGTGGACCGCATCCGGGTGTCGGTGTTCATCGCGTGCTCGTCGCTGGCGGCGCTGAGCGGAATCATCGCCGCTTCCTATGCGGGCAAGGTGTCGGCGTCCTCTGGCGGGGGCAACACGCTGCTGTATGCCGTGGGCGCTGCCGTCATTGGCGGCACCAGCCTGTTCGGCGGCAAGGGCCGGGCGCTCGACGCCGTGATCGGCGGCGTGGTGGTCGCGACGATCGCCAACGGGCTCGGCCTGCTGAACCAGTCGTCCTACATCAACTTCCTGGTCACCGGCGGTGTGCTGCTACTCGCCGCCAGCGTCGATGCGATATCCCGCCGACGGCGCTCGTCGACGGGCCTTTCGTAGTCAGCCGAGCCAAGGACCGATCCGCCTCAACGACTCCTCGATGTCGCCGACGGCGCCTGCAAACGACAACCGGACGTACGCCCCGCCGTGCACGGTGTCGAAGTCGATCCCAGGCGCGATCGCGACTCCCGTGTCGGCCAACAGCCTTGCGCAGAAGTCGAGCGAGTTCGTCGAGTAGTCGGAGATGTCGGCGTAGACGTAGAACGCGCCGTCTGCCGGCGCCAGTCGGGGTAGGCCGATCTCCGGCAGCCGACGAAGCAGCATCTCGCGGTTGGTGGCGTACTGGTCCACCAACGCGTCGGCCTCGGCCGTGGACTCCGGCGCAAACGCCGCAACGGCGGCGAGTTGCGGGAGCGTCGGCGGACAGATGGAGAAGTTCCCGGTCAAGCGATCCACCGCGCGGTGCAGTGCGGGCGGCACCAGAAGCCATCCGAGTCGCCAGCCGGTCATCGCGTAGTACTTCGAAAAGCTGTTCACCACAATGGCTTCGCGAGAGGTTTCCCACGCGCAGCTGGTCGGTGGCGCACCCGGGTAGACCAGACCGTGGTAGATCTCGTCGCTGACCAACTGGACGCCGCTGGTTTCGCACCAGGTCGCGATCGCCGCTAGCTCGGCGGGCGGGATGACGGTGCCCGTCGGATTGGCCGGGCTGGCCAGCACCAGGCCCTTGATGGGCGGCTCGATCGCGGCGAGCATCTCGACGGTTGGCTGGAATCGCGTCATGGGGCCGCACGGTATCTCCACGACCTCGCAGCCAAGCGCCGACAGGATGTTGCGGTAGCACGGATACCCGGGGCTGGTCACGCCGACGCGGTCGCCGACGTCGAAGCAGGCCAGGAACGCCAGCAGGAAACCACCGGTGGAACCTGTGGTGACGACGACGTTGTCCTGGCCGACCAGAACGCCGTATCGGTCTGAGTAGGAGGCCGCGATCGCGTTGCGGAGCTCCGGAATGCCAAGCGCCACGGTGTATCCGAGATTGTGGTTTTCAAGCGCATCGGCGGCCGCCGCGCGGATGGGACTGGGAGCTTGCGCGCTGGGCTGCCCAGCAGAGAGATTGACCAGGTCGCCGTGGGAGCGTTGTCGCTCGGCAGCCGCCAGCCACATGTCCATCACGTAGAACGGTGGAATCCCCGCGCGCGCTGCGACACGATCGCTCATCCGAGCCAGGCTAGCTGGTCGTCAGAGAGTCGATCAGGCAGCGTGGTGCCACGCCAGTTGGTCACCGAGACGGATCTCGATCCCGCTGGCCTTGAGTAGTACGAGATCGCCGAGTACTGGCGGGGCCGTCGACCTGTGGCGACTACCGCTGGGGGTGGTGAATTCGGCAGTGTGCTGGCCATCTTCGCCACACCAGGTGTGTACCCGCCAGCCGGGCGCCTCCTTGGCGTAGTTGCACGCTTCGCAGTCGCCAAGGCCGTTGATCAAACTCGTCGGCCCGCCGCGGGCGGCGGGGGTGCCGTGGTCGGCGGGGGTGCCGTGGTCGGTGTGACGGATCGGCGCGCCGCAGTAGGGCGTGCGGCAGGTGTCGTCGCGGCCTCCATGGCGAGCGGGTCGATCGCCGCAGATTCTTCGAACATGTGTGCGACTGTACGCGGCGTGGCCGACAAGTCAGGCTAGAGCGCCTCGGCCTCGAGTCGACGCAGGTAGTCCCGCGGGGGACCGAGTAGCTGCGCGCTGCCGTGCGCCCGCTTGAAGTACAGCTGGATGTCGTACTCCCACGTGATCGCGACACCGCCGTGCATCTGGATGGACTCCGCGGTGACGGCGCTGAACGCCTCACTGGCGGCGATCCGCGCCAGCGCCGCCGACGTGGCCGACGGTTCGGCGACCGCATCGTCGACCACCGCGCGCGCCGACTGCACCAGGACGTAGAGGTCGGCCATCCGATGCTTGAGCGCCTGGAAGCTGCCGATGGGCCTGCCGAACTGGACGCGGTCCTTGGTGTAGGCGACGGTCAGGTCGAGGCATCTGCTGGCGGCGCCGATCTGCTCGGCTGCGAGGAGGATCGCCGCGGTGTCGGCGAGTCCGGGATCCGCGCCGATGACCTCACTTGCTCCGACCGAGACGCGCGCCAGTCTGCGGGTGGGGTCCATCGTCACGACCGGTTCCGCGGTGAAGCTCGTCCAACGGCTCAGCCGGCCGTCCTTGGCGCCCACCACGACGTCGGCGACGTCACCGTTGACCACATAGCCGGGATCGATGACGACGGCGCCGATCGAGGTGCCCTCGGCCAGTTTCTCCAGTGTGTCGGTGTCGTGCTCCTCGGCGGACAACAGCGCCAGCTCGGCCAGTGTCGTACCCAGCAGCGGCGTCGGAACCAGTCCACGGCCCAGCGTCTCGATCACCACGGCGGCATCGGCGAGCTGGCCGCCCGCCCCGCCCAGTTCCTCCGGGATGACAAGGGCCGCGGCGCCGACCTGTTCGCACAGCAGCGTCCACAGCGCTTCGTCGTAGCCCCGCTCGGACTCCATCGCGCGGCGCACGGCCTCGGGGGTGGCGTGCTTCTCGACGATGGACGCGACAGTGTCGCGCAACATTTCCCGTTCGTCGCTCATGACGTCAGTGCCTCCAACACTCGACGGCGGTGCCACGTGGGATCGCCCCATGCCGAGCGCAACGCCTGCACCAGCAGCAGCAGCAGCGAGAGATCGTGCTCCTGGGTGTAACCGATGGCGCCGTGCGTCTGCAGTGCCGAGCGGGCCGACAGCAGCGCGGCCTCGGATGCGGCGGCCTTGGCGGCGCTGACGTCGCGCGCTGCGTCGGGTGACCCGTCAGCTAGCGACAGTGCCGCGCCGTAGACGAGGGGCCGGGCCAGCTCCACGGCGATGTGTACGTCGGCCAGCTCGTGCTTGACCGCCTGGTACGAACCGATCACCCGGCCGAACTGGCTGCGCTGCTTGGCGTATGAGACCGAGGCGTCCAGCATCGCCTGGCCCGCACCGACCAGCTGGGCCGCGGTGAACAGGGCGCCGAACTCGAAAGCCGTTGCGGTGTCGGCCGTCTGCGCGTCGCCGGAGGCGGTGACGTCGAAGAGGCGACGGGCCGGGTCGACCGACCCGTGCCGCTGCGCCGCGGTACCGTCCCGCACCTCGCCCTCGGAGGCCACCAGGACGAGGCCGGCGAAGTCCGCGTCGACGGCCCGGGGTACCCGCGGCGGGATCGCCACGGTGGCGATGAGTTCACCGGAGGCGAGCGCGCCGCTGCGATCATCGCCGGCGAGCAGAATGGGTGCCACCGCAATCGATTCCGCGAGCGGGCCAGGCACGCCCCAGTAGCCGAGCCGCAAGGCGGCGACCACGAGGTCGACGGGATGGGCGCCGATGCCGTCGAACTCCTCTGCTACGGCCAGCGCCGTGACGCCAAGGTCGGCCAGCGTTGCCCACACCTTGCGGCCGGGACCCGTGTCGCCGGCGGCCCAGGCGCGGATGGCGGCTGGCACGGCGGCGGCCGTGAGCGCACCATCGATGCTGGCCGTGAAGTCTTGCTGTTGGTCGTCCAGCTCGAATTTCATTTCGGCTCCCGCGGAAGGCCCAGCAGGCGCTCGGCGATGATGTTGCGCTGAATCTCGTTGGTGCCCGCATAGATCGGGCCGCCGAGCGCGAAGAGCAGTCCCTCTGTCCATGAGTCGGCGAGCTCGCCGTCGGCCCCCCGCATGTCCAGCGCCGTCTGGTGCAAGGCGACGTCGAGATCCGACCAGAACACCTTGGTCACCGACGACTCGGCGCCGAGCTCACCCCCGTCGGCCAGCCTGGTGACGGTGCCGAATGTGTGCAGCCGGTAGGCCTGCGCCTTGATCCAAGCGTCGGCAACGCGATCGGCGAACGCGGGATCGCGGTCGATCTTCCAGGCCTCCACGAGCCGCTCGGCGGGCGCGAGGAAGCGGGCCGGGCTGCGCAGGGACATCCCGCGCTCGTTGCTCGACGTGCTCATCGCCGCGCGCCAGCCGTCGTCCACGACCCCGATGACGTCGTCGTCTGGCACGAAAACGTCGTCGAGGAAGACCTCACCGAAGCCGGTGGCCCCACCGAGCTGCGCGATCGGCCGCACGGTGACGCCGTCGGCGTGGAGGTCGAACATGAAGTACGTCAGGCCCTTGTGGCGCTGGGCGGTCGGGTCCGAGCGGAACAGCCCGAATGCCCTCTCGCCGAACGGGGCTCGCGAGCTCCAGATCTTCTGCCCGTTGAGCTTCCAGCCGCCGTCG
>NZ_JBOGDD010001315.1:0-2904 GCF_050701675.1 Mycobacterium sp.
GGGTACAGCAGCGCAGCGGCCCAGAAGATGCCTTGTTGTGCACAGATGAAAGGTAAGACCACTCCCACATTCGCGAGTTGCAGGCCGGTGGTATAGAAGGTTCCCTGCGTCAGCAGGATTCCGTACCGGCCTGCGCGCGCGTCTACATCACTGGTGGCAGCCATTTGGATATCGGCGAATCTACCCATTCCGCTGTGTTCGCGGAGCAAAACAATTCATCTGCCTGGAATTGAACTTCCACGGCTTGCTGGTGACTAGCGACTCGATCCTGCGGTAGCCGTGGGAGCGGTCAACCGACGAGATCCAGGGCAGCCCGCACGATGCTGTCGGTGTCCATCCCGTGATAGCGGTAGACCTCCTCCAGGGAGCCGGCCTGACCGAACCGGGTGACCCCGAGTGCGGCGCCGCGAACGTCGTTGATGCCGGTGAGGAACGTCAGCGCGTGAGGGTGCCCGTCGAGCACCGTCACCATCGGCGCAGCGCGATCGGCGGGGAACACCTGATCGAGGATCCACGTAGGCGCTTCGGCGAGTCCACGTCGGCCTTGCATGGCGTCGAACAACAAGCGGGGACTGGTAACGCAGATGACATCGGCCCCGATCCCGAGATCAGCGAGACGATCTGCGGCGCAGAGTGTTTCGGTGATCGGCGCACCCATTCCGACGAGTGTCACGTCGGCGGTGTCGGCGCGGCGCATGGCGTAGGCGCCCGCGACCACCTGTCGTCGACGTCGTTCCCTGGCGGCGGGATCCTCGGGCACCGATGCCAGGGTCTGATCGACGGACCGTGTCGACAATCTCAGGTAGGACGAGGTGCCGTCCGGGCGTCCCAGTCGCGAAATGCAGGACAGCAGAGTCCATTCGACGTCGATGGCGAACGCCGGCTCATAGCTGATGCAACCGGGCTGCTCCAGGCCGATCGACGGCGTCTTGATCGACTGGTGCGCGCCCCCTTCGGCTGCGAGCGTCACTCCGGAGGGGGTTCCCACCAGGATCGACTGCCCGCCTGCGTAGATCCCGTATGACCACGGTTCCAGCGCGCGTTCGACGAACGGGTCGTAGAGGACGCCGATCGGGAAGAGGGGCTGACCCCATCGGCTCCAGGTGGCGCCGAGCTCGGAGATCAGTCCGACGAGGTTGGTCTCGGCGATCCCCAGTTCCACGTGTTGGCCGGAGGGCTTTTCGCGCCAATGCACGACCGTGTCGGCGTCGTCGTCGAACCAGTCACGGCGCTCGTTCGGCGACCACACCCCGACCTTGTTGAGCCAGCCTGCGAGGTTGGTCGTGGAGCTGACGTCGGGGCTCACGGTGACCACTCGGTCCGCGATCTCCGGGGCCTCCCTGGTCAGATCGAGAAGTGCACGACCGAGGGCGGCTTGGGTGTTCGACGTGCCCGACGGCGTGCGCCCCATGTCGGTCGGCACTGGAGGAATCGTGACGGCCGTCGGGCTCGCCCGCCTGAGTCGAGCACCGGTGGCACGACACAGCCGCCCGGCGGGGCCGTTCGGATCGAATCCGCGCCACGGCCTGCTGGTGTCCACACCAAGCCTGGTGGCCAGCTCGTCGTACTGCGCCACCGAGAGCAGTGCCGAGTGATTCTGCGGATGCCCCTCCGTCGGCAATCCATGGCCCTTGATGGTGTAGGCGAGGATGACCGTGGGGCGCGTGTCGTCGATCTGCCCGTATGCGGTCCGCAGGGTGTCGAAGTCGTGCCCGCCGAGATTGCGGATCGCCGCCAGCAGGGTCTCGTCGTCGAGTTCGGTGAGCAGCGTGGCCAGTGCCTGACTCCCGCCGTCACCGGGCAGCCGCATGCGCAATTCCTTGGCGTCGCAACGCAAGAGCCGCTGATACTCCGCGTTGGGCATGTCGACGATGCGGTCCCGCAGGGCGGACCCTCCTGGTCTGCTGAACAGTGATTCGAGCAGCCGGCCGAACTTCGCCGTGATCACCTGCCAACCGGCGGCGTCGAACATCCGCTCCAACCGTTCGGCGGCGATGTGAGGCACCACTCGATCCAGCGACTGACGATTCATGTCCACGATCCACACGATCTCGCCGAACTCGGACACCCCTGGATCCAGTATTGCCTCCCAGACGGCGCCTTCGTCGAGTTCCGCGTCACCGACCAACGAGTACTGCCGACCGAGTGCGGCACCAGAGGACCGGTCAGCCCCGATCAGTCCCTCGGGGTCGTCGAATCTCGAGTCGACGTAGCGACGACTCATGGCCGCCCAGATCGGCGCCGTCGCACCGATTCCCACCGACCCGGTCGAATAGTCAACCGGGTCTGGGTCCTTGGCGCGGCTGGGGTAGCTCTGCAGCCCGCCGAACTCGCGCAGGCGCGTCAGATACTCCTCGTCGAGTTCGCCGATCAGATAGTTGATCGCGTGCAGGACGGGAGATGCGTGTGGCTTGACCGACACGCGGTCGCCCGCGCGCAGTTGTTCGAACCACAGCGACGTCATGATCGAGCTCATCGAGGCGCAGGAGGCTTGGTGCCCACCGACTTTCAACCCGGATGAATTGGGCCTTACCCGGTTCGCGTGATGAATCATGGCCGTCGCCAGCCACAGCACGCGGTCGCCGATCTCGGCGAGCGCGTCGCGCGCCTGCGTCGTCGGATCGGTGGTGGCGATCGCGATGTCCATGGCAGCCCCTCATTTGTGCAGAAGTCTCGTCAACTTCATCAGTTGAGAACTGATCGCGCAATCAACATCGCCTATTCTGGGCAGAGTGCACGTCCACGAGGGCGTGCAAACGAGGAGGCAGAACAGTATGCGCAACAAGCCGGCCGTCGTCGACGCCATCGACGCCCGCATCCTCACCGCGCTGACCGGAGATCCCCGGGCATCGGGTATCGCTCTTGCGGATCGCACCGGGCTGTCGCGCAACACCGTGCAGGCGC
>NZ_JBOGDD010001316.1:0-2497 GCF_050701675.1 Mycobacterium sp.
GCGCAGGCATGGTCGGCCAGTGGGCGTCGAGTACCGGTCGAAGCTCGGCAACTGTCACCGACTTCATCAGCTGCATCGACTCGCCGAGCGCGGACGTGAATCGCACCAGGCGGTCGAGAAGTTCCTCGACCCGGTCCGTGCGGCAGTAGTACACGCTGTTGGGGCCCAGTCCGCCGGTGACGGCGTAGTCGTTGGCAAGGAATCCGGTTCCCCTGTGCTGCATGGCTTCCGCATTGGTGTGGTCCAGCACGATCGCGTCGCCGAGGCCGGCCTCGAACAACTCGACGAACATCGGCGTGGACAAGTCACGCAGCCACGTGATCGACGCAGGATCGACGCCGGACTCCCGGACCAGTCCCGCCGTGAAGGCGTAGGGTGCGCTGCCTCCGATGCCCGGTGCGAGCACCGTTTGACCGACCAGGTCGGACCACGCGAAGTCCGGGAGAGGCGTGCGGGTCACCAGAGCCTTGGGGAACTGGTGGTTGACCTGAGCGAAGACGGACAGCTTGCGCGGTGTGCCTGCGTACATGGCGGGTACCCACAGGCCGCCGAGCGCGACGTCGGCGGCACCGCTGTCGAGGTCGTCGAGCACGCCGGTCCAGGGATCCTTGGCGGTCGCCGTGACCAACAGGTCGCGGTCGGCGAACAATCCGAGGTGATCGGCGTAGTACTCCGGAAGGTAGTTCAGGCCGTGCGCCGTGGCGGAGATGTTGAGCGTCAACATGTTCGGTACTTCCTCATCTGTTGTGGGTGTGGGTTCAAGCGGCGTGCGCAAGGACGGGCTTCTCGGTGACGGCCTCGAGCGGCTTGCCGAACGTTTCGGGGCCGAAGTGCGCGGCGACGACGAGGAGTGCGTACATGACGGCGATCATGGCGAACACGCCTGCGACGCCTGCGCGGTCGAAGAAGAATAGGGCGGCGAACGGCATGACGGCGCCCGCAACGTTGCCGATCCCGTTGACCACGGAGGTGCCCATGGCCCGCACCGAGGTCGGGAACAGCTCTGGTGACCAGACCGACAGCATGGTGTTCAGCATCATGGTGAAGAACTGGAAGATCATGCCCAGTACCAGGATCAACGCCGTCGAGTTGGCGAACGATGCGAAGCAGATGGCCGAGACGCAGCCCAGCACTGCGGCGATGCTCACCGTCAGCCGCCGTGGCGCCTTGCCTGCCAGGTACGAGGCCGCGCAGGCGCCGAACAGCGACCCGATGTTCATGATCATGGTGAATGCCAGCGAGTCGGACAGTGAGTAGCCGCGCGACACCAGCAGGATGGGCATCAGAAACAGCAGGGTGACCTGGGCGCCGAACGACATCCACGATGCTGCGCCGATCGCGGCGGTGCGCTTGAGGTTCTGGCCCTTGAACACCTCGGCGTAGCTGCTCTTGACCGGAACGGGGATGTCGGCCGCGGTGACGTACTGCTTCGTGATGCCGGGCTTGCGCAGCGCGGTGATGCTTCCGCTGCCCAATCGCGTCAGGCTCTTGTTGGCGTCCTCGATGCGGCCCTTGGACAGCAGGAAGCGTGGCGACTCGGGCAGGTAGCGGCGGAAGAAGACGACCAGTACGGCGGGGACGGCCAGGATCACGTAGGTCCAGCGCCACGCGGTGTCGTTGCCGCCGAGGACTCCATTGAGTGGCCCGAGCACCAGCCAGAAGAAACCGAAGGAGGCGATGTTGCCGATGCCGCCGGAGGAGATGTTGAGCGTCGCGAGCAGTGAGCCGCGGTGCCGGGTCGCGACGATTTCGGCCAGGATCGCCAGGCCGACGGTGAATTCGCCGCCAAGGCCGATGCCGACGATGAACCGACTGGCCAACAGCATCTCGTAGTTGACGGCGACGGCGCTGATCAGTCCGCCAAGGGTGTAGACCAGCAGGTTGAGGCTCAGCGCGGCGCGTCGTCCCCAGCGGTCGGCGAGGTAACCGCCGATGAGGCGCCCGACCAGTCCGCCGATCACCGTCGCCGTGTTGATCATCGTCAGCTCGGCGTTGCCGATGCCGAAGGAGTCCTTCAGCAGGGGGCCCATCGCGCCGGTGGAGTTCTGCTCGAGGGAGTCGAAGAACAATCCGGCCATCAGAAGCAGGATGAGCGCGGCCTGGACTCGGCCGAAGCCGATGCGGTCCAGGGCTGCGGTGAGACCTGGGGAAGCGGCAGCGTCCGTGGTCTCGGGGCTGGTCTTGCGGGGAGTCGGGTTGAACTCGGATGGAAGAGCATCGGTCTTCGTGCGGGGGAGGGACATGTCGGACTCCGGGTGGGTGAGTCGACACCGACAACGGTTGCGTCGGCGAGCCGACCTCTAGTCGTCCCTGACTGAAATCGCGCTGAGCAATTTGTATACGAAATGTGTTACGCAACCGTTTCCCACCAGGAATATTACGTTACGACTCTGAAAACTCCCTATCAATCGTAATACAATCATCCCGGATGCCTATCCAGCAGTAGCGCTACTCATGGTCGAACTTGTCGGCGAAGTAGCGCTCATCGCGCCTGAGG
>NZ_JBOGDD010001317.1:0-12007 GCF_050701675.1 Mycobacterium sp.
GCCCCGCCCGCCGCAGCGCCACCAGCGGCCGCCGGACCTGCGGCCCTACCAGCGGCGGCCCAGCCTCTCGGCCTTCCGCGCTAGCCCGGGCCGGGTGGCCCTCAGCCGGGCCTCGTATGGTGAGTCCCATGCTGATCGCTGCCGTGCTGTGCCTGTGCGCTGCCGGGGTGACCGCCGCACTCGGTCTGTGGTCGCTGGCCAGGCCGCAATCGGGCGACGCGGTCCAGCAGGTGCTGCGGGCCGTCGTCCCCACCCAGCTCGCAGCCGCCGCGATGCTGGGCGCCGGTGGAGTGGTCGCCCTAGCCGCCCCACATCAGACGGCGCTGTTGGCGTTGGCGGTCTGCGTCATCGGAGCCGTTGGCACGGTGGCGGCAGGGTGCTACCAGAGCGCAAAGGCGGTGGCCCGGCGCGAAGCCGCCGACACCAGCTGCGAGGGCGCCTGCGCGTCGTGCACGCTGTCGTGCCGCTGACACACTCGTCTCTTGCGGACGCGACTAGTTGCGGCTGACGTCGATCGGGTGGGTCGCCAACAGCGACAGCGGCATCGGTTGGCGCCGCAACACCCGCGACCATAGGTCCACCCGCGGCTCGACCAGGACGTCGGACGGCAACGCC
Organism: Mycobacterium sp.; assembly: GCF_050701675.1. Classification (GTDB taxonomy): domain Bacteria; phylum Actinomycetota; class Actinomycetes; order Mycobacteriales; family Mycobacteriaceae; genus Mycobacterium. The sequence continues at coordinate 616 of NZ_JBOGDD010001317.1, forward strand.
GACAACACGATCCAGTCGTCGCGCTCGATCTCGCCTTCAAGCTGACCGATCGTCCAGCCCGAGTAGCCGGCATAGATGCGCACGCCCTCGACGGCGGGTGCGATCGTGTCAGGGTCGGAGTCGAGGTCGACCATCACGATGCGGCCCTGCACGTGCCGCAGCCCCGGCACGTCACTTGGCTGCAAGCCGGCGCGCACCGTCGCAAGGCACAACGCCGCGTCCCGCTTGACCGGGCCGCCGACGAACATCGTCTTGGGTTTCGTCGCGAGCTTGGTCCACTGCGGCAGCACGTTGTAGACCGCCGTCTCACTCGGCCGGTTCAGCACCACGCCGAGGGTGCCACCGTCGTTGTGCTCGACGATGTAGATCACGCTGCGGCGGAACGTAGGCTCGAGGAGATCGGTGTTGGCAAGCAGCAGCGTTCCGGCTCGTACCCGGTGCGTCGCTGGAGCGATGTGGTCCTCCGGGTCCTCTGACTGCGCCACGCTCCCATCATGTCACCAGCGCGGGTCTTCGGTGGCGAACGGGCACGGCCATGCCGGTGTCTTTTGCGAATCTTTGTAGTGTGGTTTGGACGCCCGATCGGCGCGCCGAACACTTCAACCGACATCGGATCACAGTGCCCAAGCCCCACCCCCGCGTCGCCGTGTGGCACTCGGTGCGCGCACTGCCCGAGTTCCGCAGGCTGTTGGAGCTGCGGGCGGTCAGCCTGTTCGGCGACGGACTCTTCCAGGGCGGGCTCGCCGGGGCGCTGCTGTTCAATCCGGAGCGCGCCGCCAGCCCGTGGGCCGTCGCGGGGGCGTTCGCGGTGTTGTTCCTGCCGTACTCGCTGCTCGGTCCGTTCGCGGGCGCCCTGCTCGACCGCTGGGACCGCAGGCTGGTGCTGATCGCGGCCACCCTCGCCCGACTTGTCCTCATCCTCGGCGTCGCGACGCTACTCGCCGTCGGTGCGGGCGATCTGACGATCCTGTGCGGCGCGCTGATCGTCAACGGGTTCAACCGATTCGTGTCGTCGGGGCTGTCGGCGGCCCTGCCGCACGTCGTTCCCCGTGAGCAGGTGGTGACGTTGAACTCGGTGGCCACCGCGGTCGGAGCGGCGTCGACGTTCCTCGGCGCCAACTTCATGCTGGTCCCGCGCTGGCTCGTCGGGACCGGTGACACCGGTTCTGCCACAGTCATCTTCATCGTCGCCGTGCCGGTGGGACTGGCACTCGTCCTGGCCGCGCGCTTCAAGCCCCGGGTGCTCGGACCGGATGACAGCAAGCGAGCCGTGCACGGCTCGGTGGCCTACGCCGTCGCCACCGGTTGGGACTACGGCATCCGGACGGTGGTCGGGGTGCGGACCGTCGGCGCCACCCTCGCGGGGCTGGCCGCGCACCGCATCGTATTCGGCGTCAACACGCTGCTCGTGCTCGTCATCGTCCGCCACGCGGGCAGCCTGGACGTCGGGGGGCTCGGCACTGCCGTGATCTTCGTCGCCTCGACGGGGCTCGGATCGTTCCTGGCCAACTTCGTGACCCCGCCCGCGGTGCGCCGCTGGGGCCGGTACGCCACCGCCAACGGAGCGCTCGGCCTTGCGGCCCTGATCCAGCTGGGGGCGGCGGGTCTGCACCTGCCGATGATGGTCGCGTGCGGCTTTCTTCTCGGCGTCGCGGGCCAGGTCGTCAAGCTGTGCGCGGACTCGGCCATGCAGATCGACGTCGACGACGCCATGCGCGGACACGTCTTCACCGTCCAGGACTCGGTGTTCTGGCTGTCGTTCGTCACGGCGATCGCGGCCGCGGCGGCGCTGATCCCTGGCGACGGCCACGCGCCGGGACTGGTGATCGCCGGGTCCGTCGTCTATCTGCTCGGGTTCGCGGCCCATGCCGCGATTGGAAGGGGTACCCGCCCGGTCGATTAGGGTGACGCCATGGCTGACGGGAGCGCCCTCGTCGACGGTCTGGTGGCCGACCTGCGGGCCGAGAGCGACGCACTCGACCAACTCGTCGCCGGCCTGGACGCCGACGGTTGGCGGCTCGCGACGCCCGCACCGGGCTGGTCCATCGCCCACCAGATCGCCCACCTGTGGTGGACCGACCGCGTCTCCCTGCTCGCCGTCACCGACGAGGCTGGCTTCGGCGACACCCTCAAGGACGCGGCGAGGAATCCGACCGGCTTCGTCGACGAGGGGGCGGAGCAGCTCGCGACCACTGCGCCCGCAGTGATGCTGGCCGACTGGCGCAGCACGCGCAGGAGCCTGCACGACGAACTGCGCCAGGTCGCCGACGGCAGGAAGCTGCCCTGGTTCGGCCCTCCGATGAGCGCCACGTCGATGGCGACCGCCCGCTTGATGGAGACCTGGGCGCACGGACTCGACGTCGCCGACGCGCTCGGGGTGCGACGGAGCCCGACGGCCCGCTTGCGGCCGATCGCCCACATCGGTGTCCGCACCAGGGACTTCGCGTTCACCGTGCACGGGCGGCCCGTGCCATCGGAGCCCTTCCTGGTCGAGCTCCTGGCGCCGGACGGTTCGACGTGGTCCTGGGGCCCCGCCGACGCCGAGCAACGGGTCACCGGTTCGGCAGAGGACTTCTGCATGCTGGTGACGCAGCGCAGACCGCGCGCCGAACTCGACGTGACGGCCGACGGCGCGGACGCGCAGACGTGGCTGACCATCGCGCAGGCGTTCGCAGGCCCGCCGGGAGCCGGGCGGTAAGTCGGGCACCACACGGGTTGGGCGCGCTCAGTTGCGCGCACCGCAACCACGCGCGCCGAAATCGCTTGGGGCTGGCGCTAGAGCTGGCCGGCCGCGTCCGCCGTCCCGTCCCCGTCGGAGTCGGCCAGCTTGACGTCCCAACGCCCGTCGCCATCGGTGTCGACGTACGCCTCCCCGCCCACGAGCACGCGGTCGGCCAGTCCGTCGCGGTCGACGTCGAGCAAGCGGTCCCCGGCCTGACCGTCACCGTCGAAGTCCACCAGCGGGCCGCCCGTCAGCTCGACCCCGTCGAGCCCGAACCAGCGCACCTGCCCCGAGCGCCCGTCCACGCCGACGGCCCAGGTGCCCGAGCCGTCGTCGGTGAACGACGCCTCGCCCTGGCCGTCGTCGTCCAGATCGAGGATCAGATGGTCGGCGGTCCCGTCGCCGTCGAGATCGGCCATCGCGTCGTCGAGCCGGCCGTCCCCGTCGAAGTCGAGACCGATCGCGTCGAACACACCGTCGTCGTCCGTGTCGAGCGTCAGCTCGGCCGACCACACGACAGCCGTCCCGTCACCGTCCCCCAGGCAGTAGTCCACACCAAGTTGGACGCGGAGCTAGTCCCTGGCGTTCCACCACTTCCGAAGTTCGTCGACGGCGTCGTCGTGCTCGAGGGGCCCACGGTCCAGCCGCAGCTCCTTGAGGTACTTCCACGCCTGCCCGACTTGAGGGCCCGCCGGGATGTCGAGGATCTTCATGATCTCGTTGCCGTCGAGGTCCGGCCTGACCCGCTGCAGGTCCTCCTTGGCCGCGAGCTCGTCGATGCGGTTCTCGAGATCGTCGTAGTTGGCCTGCAGGCGTGCGGCGCGGCGCTTGTTGCGCGTCGTGCAGTCGGCCCGCACCAGCTTGTGCAACCTGTCCAGCAGCGGCCCTGCATCGGTGACGTAACGCCGCACGGCGGAGTCGGTCCACTTGCCGTCCCCGTACCCGTGGAATCGCAGATGCAGGTAGACCAGCTGCGAGACGTCGTCGACCATCTGGTTGGAGTACTTCAGCGCGCGCATGCGCTTGCGCGTCATCTTCGCGCCGACCACCTCGTGGTGGTGGAAGCTCACGCCGCCGTCGTTCTCGTGCTTGCGGGTGGCCGGCTTGCCGACGTCGTGCAGCAGCGCCGCCCACCGAAGCACCAGATCGGGGCCTCCAGAACCTTCCAAGTCGATCGCCTGCCGCAGCACCGTCAGCGAATGCTGGTAGACGTCCTTGTGCTGATGGTGCTCGTCGATCGCCATGCGCATACCGCCCACCTCGGGCAGCACGACGTCACCGAGGCCGGTGCTCACCATCAGGTCGATGCCCGCGACCGGGTCCGCGCCCAGGAGCAACTTGTCCAACTCGGCCGCCACCCGCTCGGCGGTGATGCGGCCGAGTTCCTTGGCCATCCGCCCCATCGCCTCGCGCACCCGAGGCGCGACGTCGAAGCCCAGCTGCGAGACGAACCTTGCCGCGCGCAACATCCGCAGCGGATCGTCGCCGAACGACACCTCCGGCGCCGAAGGCGTATCGAGGAGGCCCGCGCGCAGAGCCACCAATCCACCTTGCGGATCGTGGAATTCACCGAGACCGGCAGGGGTGATCCGCACGGCCATCGCGTTGACGGTGAAGTCCCGTCGCACCAGGTCGTCTTCGAGCCGGTCACCGAAGCGCACCTGCGGATTACGGGACACCTGGTCGTAGGCGTCGGCACGGAACGTCGTGATCTCGATGCGCTGGTTGCCCTTGGTGGCACCGACGGTGCCAAACTGGATGCCCGTGTCCCACAGCCCGTCGGCCCAGCGCCGAATTATCTGCTGCACCCTGTCGGGGCGGGCGTCGGTGGTGAAGTCCAAGTCCGGTTCGTCCAGCCGGTCCAGCAGCGCATCGCGAACACTGCCCCCGACCAGGTACAGCTCGTGGCCCGCGTCAGCGAACAATGCGCCAAGCCCGCTGAGGACGGCGGTATGTGGCGTCAAGGCCTTCGCGGCAGCCAGCAGTTCGGCGTCGGTACTGGGATCGTGCGGCACGTTCGATGAGCCTAGCGGGCCTCACGGGTGCGTAACGACCCGGCGACAAGCCGACCACGCCGGCGACTACCCGGGGGGAGGAACCGAACTGGCAGCTACTATCGCTTGGGTGTCGGAGGGCGAACGAGCCAAACCACGACGGCGCCGAGGACGGCGCCGTGGCCGACGCTCTGCCGGTCCGCCGGAAGCCAGTACGCCGAACCCTCCGAACCCCACCGCCGCACCGCGGCCCGGCCCCAGTCCCGGCCACGCCTCCGACTCCGCTTCCAACGCCGTCGCCGCCTCCCGCCCGGCCACCCAGGACCAACAGGGCCGTCGCGGGCCCGAGCGTCTCCGGACCGTTCACGAGACCTCTGCCGGAGGTCTCGTCATCGACGGCATCGACGGTCCCAAGGACGGGCAGGTTGCGGCCCTCATCGGCCGCGTCGACCGGCGCGGTCGCATGCTGTGGTCACTGCCCAAGGGGCACATCGAACAGGGTGAGACCGCCGAGCAGACCGCCATCCGCGAGGTCGCCGAGGAGACCGGCATCCAGGGCAGCGTGCTGGCCGCGCTGGGCAGCATCGACTACTGGTTCGTGACCGAGGGCCGACGCGTCCACAAGACCGTGCACCATTACCTCATGCGATTCCTCGACGGCGAGCTGTCCGACGAGGACGTCGAGGTGACCGAAGTGGCGTGGGTGCCGCTCGAGGACCTTCCGTCGCGGCTGGCCTACGCCGATGAACGCAAGCTCGCCGAGGTGGCAGGCCGGTTGATCGACAAACTTCAGACCGACGGCCCCGGGTCGCTTCCGCCCCTTCCGCACAGCTCGCCGCGCCGCCGACCCCAGACGCATTCGCACACGCGCAACCGTCGAGCAGACGACTCTGCGAAACCGCAACCTGGCCGGCGGGCGAACGGCTGCGGCCCAGGCCCATGAGGTGGCAGGCGGCTTGGATCAACGGGTCGCGCTTGCTGGCTGCCGTCGCGCTGGTGACGATGATCGTCATCCCCGCCGTCGTGCCGCGGGCCGCGGCAGGCGAGCCGGGAGCGCGGCCCTTCCTGCAGCTCCACATCGATCAGATCACCCCCGAGACGGTCACCACGACGAGTGAACCGGTCGTGACCGTCGCCGGCACCGTGACCAACGTCGGCGACCGTCCCGTGCGCGACGTGATGGTGCGTCTCGAACACGCTCCTGCCGTCGCCTCGTCCACCGGGCTGCGCACCGACCTGAAGGGCGGCGTCGAGCAGTACGAGGCCGTCGCGGACTTCGTCACCGTCGCACCGGAGCTCGCCCAGGGCCAACACGTGCCGTTCACGCTCTCCTACCCGGTGCGCTCGGTCGACCTGCCTTCACTGCGGATCGACCAACCCGGCGTCTACCCCGCCCTGGTCAACGTCAACGGCACGCCCGACTACGGCGCACCCGCCCGCCTGGACGACGCCCGGTTCCTGCTGCCCGTCCTCGGCGTGCCTCCCGATCCGTCGACCGACAACGCCGACTCGGTCACCGCGGTCGTGGCCCCCGACACCTCCCAGCCCGTGCGCGTGACGATGCTGTGGCCGCTGGCGGACAGGCCACGTCTGGCCGCGGGCGTGCCGGGCGGCAGCACACCGGTGCGCCTCATCGACGACGAGCTGGCGTCGTCCCTGGCCGCGGGCGGACGCCTCGACACGCTGCTGGCCGCTGCGGACTTCGCGACCAGCCCCACCGTCGACCCGGACGGCCAGACGCGCAGTGCGTTCTGCCTCGCCGTCGACCCCGACCTGTTGGTCACCGTCAACGCCATGACGGCCGGTTACGCCGTCAACGACGACCCTGCGGGCGGAATGAACTCGCCGACGCATCCCGGCACGGGCCAGGACGCGGCGATCAACTGGCTCGGCAGGCTCAGGGCGCTCGCCCAGCGCACGTGCGTGACGCCGACGGTCTATGCGCAGGCAGACCTCGGAGCTCTGGCCCGGGTCGGCGACGCGGGGCTGTCCCAGGTCGCGATCCACGTCGCGGGCGACATCGTCGACCGGATCCTCGGCAGCGTCTCGATCCGTGGTGTGACCATCGTCGGCGATGGACCCCTCACCGGATCGGCGGTGCAACTCCTGGCCGCACATGGCCCGACCGTCGCGATCGCCGCAGGCGAGTCCGTCGCCCAGGACGCGACGTCGGGTGAGGCCACGCCCACCGACCTCAACCCGCGGCGATACGCCGCCAACGTCGTCGCGGCACCGTTCGACCCCGCCGTGGGCGCGGCGCTCGCCGGTGCAGGCACGATGCCCGTCACGCCCTCGTATCTCGATGCCTCCCTTGGCGTTCCACTCACCCACGACTCCCCCGCTGCGCGCCGCGAGGACGCCGTGTCCGCCCTTCTGTGGCGCGCCTTGGCGCCCCAGACCGAGCCGCGCGCCGAGATCTTCGTGCCACCGCTGACGTGGAACCTGCCGCCGGACGACGCCCAGACGATCCTCACGACGCTGGCCTCGTCCATCCGGTCCGGCCTCGCCGTGCCGCGCCCGCTTACCGCGGTGGTCGCGGAGGGCAACGCCGTTCCCCCTGCCGACGTGCAACCTCTGCCCGCCGACACCCTCGGCAACCCGCGCTCCTACATCGATGCCGGCGTCACCGCAGGCATCGCGAACGGAACCGGCAGGCTGTGGGGGCTCACCGCCGCGCTGACCGTCGACCCGCGCACGGGCCTGACCGGGACGCAGTACACCGCGCCGCTGCGCGAAGACATGCTGCGGGCACTCAGCCAGTCGGTGCCACCGGATTCCCGCAACGGGCTGGCGATGCAGCGCGTCGGCGTGGTCGCCACCACCGTCGACGACCTGCTCCGCGCCGTCACGATCGTCAACCCTGGCGGCTCGTACACGCTGGCCACCGAACGCAGTCCCCTGCCGCTGGTCCTGCGCAACGACCTTCCGGTGTCCATCCGCGTGCGGCTCGACGTCGACGCGCCGCCGGGGATGACCGTCACGGACCCCGGCGAGGTCGAGCTGCCACCGGGATTCCTCCCCCTTCGCGTACCGATCGAGGTGCACTTCACCCAGCGCGTCGCCGTCGACGTCGCTCTGCGCACCGCCGACGGTCTTGCGCTCGGCGACCCGGTGAGGCTGTCGGTGCACTCCAACGCCTACGGCAAGGTGCTGTTCTTCATCACGCTGTCCGCGGGCGCCGTGCTGGTGCTGCTCGCAGGACGCCGGTTGTGGCACCGCTTCCGAGGGCAGCCCGACAGGGCCGACCTCGACCGTCCCCCGCGCCGCGGGGGCACCAGACCCGACCCGCTCGACGTCGCGCTGGCCCACACGCCGGACGAGAAGTGAGCGCGATCCGGCCGCCGGGCCCGCCTCAGGGAATGTCTGCGATGGCGCCGCAACCCCCGCGCGCGCCCCGACCACCGCGGACGCCTCCGAACGCGCCCGCGCGGATCCCTCAGGGTGCCGCGCCACGACGGCGCGCTGGCAAGCCGGAACTGACCGACGCCGCGGTGGTCTCACGTTCGTGGGGCATGGCGCTGGCGACGCTGGTCAGCCGCATCACCGGCTTCTTCCGGATCGTGCTGCTGGCCGCGATCCTCGGTGCGGCGCTGTCCAGTTCGTTCTCCGTGGCCAACCAGTTGCCCAATCTCATCGCCGCCCTGGTACTCGAGGCGACGTTCACCGCGATCTTCGTCCCCGTCCTGGCCCGCGCCGAGCGCGACGACGCCGACGGCGGGACCGCGTTCGTGCGACGCCTCCTCACGTTGGCGACCGCGCTGTTACTCGTCGCCACGGTGATCTCGGTGGCTGCCGCGCCGTTGCTCGTCCACCTGATGCTCGGCGACGACCCCCTGGTCAACCGGTCGCTCACCACCGCGTTCGCCTACCTGCTGCTGCCGCAGATCATCTTCTACGGCCTCTCCTCGGTGTTCATGGCAATCCTGAACACCCGCAACGTGTTCGGGCCGCCGGCGTGGGCGCCCGTCGTCAACAACGTGGTGGCGATCGCCACGCTCGGCGCGTATCTCCTGGTGCCAGGCGAACTTTCGCTGAACCCCGTCGCGATGGGCAACTCGAAGCTGCTGGTGCTTGGCATCGGCACCACGCTCGGCGTCGTCGCCCAGACCGCGGTCCTCTTCGTCGCCATCCGACGCGAGCACGTCAGCCTGCGACCCCTGTGGGGCCTGGACGCCCGGATCAAGAGGTTCGGGACGATGGCCGGCGCCATGGTGCTCTACGTCCTGATCAGCCAAGCCGGTCTGATCGTCGGCAACCAGATCGCAAGTACCGCCGCCGCTTCCGGCCCGGCGATCTACAACTACACGTGGCTCGTTCTGATGCTGCCGTTCGGCATGATCGGCGTCACGGTGCTGACGGTGGTGATGCCGCGGCTGTCTCGCAACGCCGCAGCCGACGACCAGCCCGCGGTGCTCGCCGATCTGTCCTTCGCGACGCGGTTGACGATGGTGACACTCATTCCCGTCGTAGCCTTCATGACCGTCGCGGGCCCCGCGATCGGCAGCGCGCTGTTCGCGTACGGCAACTTCGGCGCGGTGGACGCCGGCTACCTGGGCATGGCGATCACGCTGTCGGCCTTCACCCTGATTCCGTACTCGTTGGTGCTGCTGCAGCTGCGGGTGTTCTACGCCCGCGAACAGCCATGGACCCCGATCCTGCTGATCCTGGTCATCACGGCGGTCAAGGTCATCGCGTCACTGGCAGCGCCACACATGACCGACGAGCCCGAACTCGTCGCGGCGTACCTCGGCATGGCGAACGGTCTCGGCTTCCTCGCCGGCGCAGCGGTCGGCCACGTGGTGCTGCGGGCCAACCTCAAGCCGCCGGGCGGGCGGCTGATCGGGCTCGACGTGCTGCGCACGATCCTGGTGACGCTGTCCGCGTCGTTGTTCGCCGGACTCATCGCGCACGTCGCGGACGAGTTACTCGGCCTCGAGTCGCTCACCGATGGCGGCGGCGGAGCCGGTTCGATTCTGCGGCTGCTGATCCTCGGGCTGATCATGCTCCCGATCATCGTCGGGGTCCTGCTCGCCGCTCGCGTTCCCGACGCGCAAGCCGCAGCGGCGGCGGTCCGGCGGCGCCTCGGCCGTGGTCGGTCAGCCCAGCGCGTTGCCGGTCCGCACGGGACGAGGGTTGCCGACCGACCACGGCCGGGTAAGCCCCTCACGTACGCTGATCAGAGCAATTCGCATCCGTTACGGCCGCGTCAAAACGTCCCGGCCCGGCGGGGCGGACCTCCGGCAGGGGTTGCCGGAGTCGGGTATCGGGAGGGACCAGCGGTGGCCGACGAATCCGCGGGAAGTTCCGCGCCGGGCTCCGACGTCGGTGGCGCGACCACCCGCATCCCGCGTCAGAACGCAGACGACTTCCGGCCCGACGTCCCCGGCGACTCGCACCTGCCCCCCTCCGGCCGCCCGCCGGCGGACTACGGCGGCGACCCCACCCGTGAACCCCTCGCCTACGGGTTGCCGAACGAGCCGGCGATCGAAGCCGCCACCGGCGACGACGACGTCCACCTCATGCCCGGCGCCACGATCGCCGGCGGCCGCTACCGCCTGCTGGTGTTCCACGGCGGGCCTCCACACCTCCAGTTCTGGCACGCCATGGACACCGCCCTCGACCGCCAGGTGGCGCTGACGTTCATCGATCCCGACGCCGTGCTCCCCGACGACGAACTGGCCGAGATCCTGTCCAGGACGATGCGGCTGAGCTCGATCGACGTGCCCGGTGTGGCCCGCATTCTCGACGTCGCCCACACGGGCTCGGGCGGTCTAGTGGTGGCGGAATGGATCCGCGGCGGCTCGCTGGCTGAGGTCGCCGAGACGGCGCCGTCGGCCATCGGCGGTGCGCGCGCCATCCAATCGCTCGCCGCGGCGGCGGAGGTTGCGCACCGATCCGGTGTTGCACTCTCGATCGATCATCCAGGCCGGGTGCGCGTCAGCGTCGAAGGCGACGTCGCGCTCGCCTTCCCGGCCACCTTGCCCTCGGCGACGCCCGAGGACGACATCAGGGGCATCGGCGCGGCGTTGTACGCGCTGCTGGTCAACCGTTGGCCGCTGCCCGAGTCGGGGGTGCGCAGCGGCATGGCGGCCGCCGACCTCGACCCGGCGGGCGAACCCGTTGAACCCCGCGTCGTCGACAGGACCATCCCGTTCCAGATCTCCGCGGCTGCCGTCCGCGCGGTTCAGGAGAACGGCGGGATCCGCTCCGCACCGACCCTGCTGAATCTCCTGCAGCAGGCCACCGCCGTCGCCGACCGCACCGAGCTGCTCTCGCCGATCGACGAGCCCCCGGCTCCGCGGGACCGCTACCGAGTCGATGACGACGCCGAGGCTAAGGCCAAGCGCAAGAAGGGGATTCTGATCGGCGCCGTGGTCGCGGGCTCGATCCTGGTGGTCGCCCTCATCGTGCTGGCGACGGTCCTTCGAGGTGTCTTCAGTGACGTCGGCGGACCGCTCGACAAGGACGAACTCGGCCTCAACGCTCCATCGAGCACGAGCGGCGACAACCCGACGACGACTGGCAACAGCGTGAAACCCGTCAAGGCGACGGTGTTCTCGCCAGGCGGCGAGGCCGACAACCCGGGCGATGCGGGTCAGGCCATCGACGGCAGCCCGGCGACGGCGTGGTCGACCGACACCTACAGCGACTCGGTTCCCTTCCCCAACTTCAAGAG
>NZ_JBOGDD010001318.1:0-4884 GCF_050701675.1 Mycobacterium sp.
GTGGACGGGCCAGGACGGCACCTCCCACGTCGAGATCGGTCGGCTGGACACCAGAACCGGGCGCAACGACGACCTGGTGTCGGCGACGATGTCGGCGTCGCACGTCACGGTGGAGGAGACGGCGGGCGGCGGCACGCTGGCGTGGCACACCGCGCCGGTGCGCCAACTCGTCGTGACCCTCGCGGGCACACTGCTGTTCTCGACCCGTGACGGCGAGGAGTTCACCCTGCGCCCCGGCGACGTCCTACTGGCCGAGGACACCGAGGGGAGCGGTCATCAATGGCGACTCGAGGGCACCGATCCGTGGCGGCGGATGTACGTCGTGCTGGCGCCCGCTGCGGAGATTCCGTTCGTCCGCGACTGATCTCGAGTCGACAATGGTAGGAACCTTTCGGCTGGCACGCTTCGTTGTGCTCGAGTGACGAGCTTGCCGCCCCTGGCCGATCAGGCGCGACGGTTGGTGGACCTTGGCGTGCCAGGAGCCACTGAAGCGTTGGCGCACGCCACTGGCGAGAGCACCGTTCGCGGTGCGCCCGACGATGCGCTGCTGGTCGTGCACCCCACCATCGCCGCCCCGTCGGTCCTGACTCCGTTGCTGCGGATCAATGGCAGATCGGGCTTCGTGGTGACGGACATGATCGACGTCGATGAATTCGAACCGATTGTGTCGCTTCCCGATTCGCCGAGCTACCTGGTGGGTGACCTCAGCCGCGGTGAGGACATGGCGAACTGGAGCCCCAACGAGGCGCTCCCGGCGATCACGGCACGCGGTCGCACGCCCTTGACGCTGACCGAAGGACTGCACTGGCTGCTTCAGCAACCGGAGGTCCTCGAGCGCAACGGGTGCTTCATGACGATCGCATCGCGACGGCGGAAGCCCGGCGGTCGAGCCGACGCCCGCACTCCGGCGATCTGGTTCAGCAATGGCACCGGCCGTGACGGGCCGGAGCAGCGAGACGCCCCCAAGGTCGGCTGGTGCTGGGCGGGCAATCGACATACGTGGCTCGGCTTCGCCTCGGCCGCGAGCCGTCGGGCTCTCACCCCGAAGAGGCCACCATCCAGCGACTGAGCCATGTGTGCAGTCTGCGCGCGTCGCTTGCTCGGCCAGCCGCGGCCAGGTAGCCGTCGGGCCGCACCAGCAGCCATCCCGAACCCGTGAGCAGGTCGTCGGGCAGGGCGACTTCCCGGACCGCGATGACGTCGGCCCACGGTCCGAGCCCTGCGGTGATCCGCTCCGCGGACCCCGACACCAGCAGGGTCAGCGTCGAGGTGTCGACGAGGTCGTAGAGCCTGCCGTTGGCCAGTTCGACGTCGGGGACCCGGTCGCCGGCGCGTAGCGAGCCAATTCGACCGCCCCCCTTGGCGATCGGGGCATTCCGATAGGAGGCGGCGATCTGCCCGAGCCTCGGAGCCGCCTTGCCCTGCACCTTCGCGCGGGACAGGGCCAGTGGCGCCAGGCGACTGAGTGCGGTGTGTGCGAGCGGGTTCGTCGAGTTGAAGACCTTCGTCGCACGCTCGGTCATGCCCACCAGCTGACGGATCACCGGGAGCCGGTCGGTTTCGTAGGTGTCGAGCAGTTCCGGCTTCGCGGTGCCCCGCAGGACCATCGCGAGCTTCCACGACAGGTTGACCATGTCCTGGATCCCCGCGTTCATGCCCTGTCCGCCTGCGGGGCTGTGGACGTGAGCGGAATCGCCGCCGAAGAACACCCGGCCGTGGCGCAGGGTGTCCATGTGCCTGCTGTTGATCCTGAATCGCGAGCTCCAGTTCAGGTCGTACAACTGCGCAGAGACTGCGGCGGTGCGGTCGTAGAGCGCCTGGATGTCCACCAGCGACGGCTCGGCCGCGTCGCCGGTGATCCCGTCCGGGTCGGTCGCCATGAACCGGAACCGTCCATCGCCCATCGGAAAGACCGCCAGGAAGCCGTTGGGCGCCAGGAAGATCGACAGCTGGTCCTCGGCGAGGCCGCCTGCCAGGTGCACGTCGCCCAGTACGTAGTTCGTTGGTAGCGCCCGACCGGTGAAGGGCAGCCCCAGACACTTGCGGACGGGGCTGTGGGATCCGTCGGCCGCGATGACATGGGACGCCTCGACGGTCTCGCTCACGCCGTCGGGCCCGGTGAGCACCACCTCCACCGCGTTCGACCGCTCGACCATGGCGGAGAACCGGACTCCTCGTTCGACCTTGACGCCTTGTCGCCCAAGCTGTTCGGCGAGTTGCCGTTCGGTCTCGGACTGGGCGAGCACGAGGATGAAGTTGAACTGACTGTGCATCCGGCTGAAGTCGATTCCGGCGATCTGATGGCCATCGGCGTGCAGGGCCGTGCGACTCGCTCGGTTTCCCAGGCGCAGCATCTCGTCTCCGACGCCGCGGGGCCTGAGCAGCTCGAGGGTGCGCGCCTGCACGCCGAGTGCGCGCGACGTCGTCGAGGGCTCTTGCGCCGCATCGACGATCCGCACCTCGATGCCCATGCGCGACAGTTCGACCGCCGCCGTCAGGCCTGTCGGCCCCGCCCCGATGACGAGTACGGGTGGTTGGTCCTTGTCGTGGTTCATGGACACTCCGATCGCCGGAACGGTAAGTCAACAATTGGTGACTTACACCGTAGGCGCGACCCGATGACCATGTCAACATGCGATGACATATTCTCGACGAATGGTTTCGACTCGGCCGCGCAACGCCCGGGACACCCGTGCAGACATCCTGGCGGCGGCCCGGCTGCGCTTCGGTGCGGACGGATACGAGCGCACGACGCTGCGAGCCGTGGCCGCGGACGTCGGAGTCGACGCCGCACTGGTCATCCGGTACTTCGGCAGCAAGCAGGACCTCTTTGCCGCGGCAGCGGAGTTCACCCTCGACCTGCCGGACCTCTCGGGTATCGACCCCGACCAGGTGGCCGAGGTGCTGCTCCCCAAGTTCTTCGCGGTGTGGGAGGACGACACCACGTTCGTGGCCCTGCTGCGGGCGGCAATGACCAGCGCGACCGCCGCCGAGACGATGCGGGGCGTGTTCGCCACCCAGGTGGGACCGGTACTTGCCTCCGTCGCACCGGACCACCCGGCGCAGCGCGCCGGCCTCATGGGCGCGTTCATCATCGGGCTCGCCACCACGCGCTACGTATTGAACAATCCAGCCGTCGCACAACTGAGCCACGCAGACCTGATCCTCTGGGCCGGTCCCGTCATCCGCCAACTGCTGGTCGGGCCCGCGCCGACGGGATAGGGGCGACTCGACACCGATGCTGGAACGTGTTCTAGTTCAGTGGTGCTTGACTTCCCCGTGGAGAATCTCAGTGCCGAGGACGTCGAACGCCTGCGGGGCATCTACGAGCCGCTGACGGAGTCGGTCCGAGAGCTCATCGACGCCACCATCCGCACCGAGATGGACGCCGACGCCGTCGCCGCCGCGAAGGCGGAGATCGATGCGGCCACCGCCCGGCTCCGCAACCGTCAGCTCGACGGCCCCTTCGGCGTGCGGTTCGGCAGTGACGGTGACCAAATGCCTTGGGGCAACGTCGTCATCGGCCTGCGCAACCCGGTCGCGCCCCCACTGTCGATCCAGAAGGACGATGACGGCGGGGTCTTCTCCGACTTCCATCTCGGCGCCGCCTATGAGGGTCCACCCGGCCACGTGCACGGCGGCGTCGCCGCCCTCATCCTCGACCACATCCTCGGCGATGCGGCGAGTTCGTCGGACAAGCCAAGGCTCACCGGCACCATCACGATGCGCTACCGCCGCATCACTCCTCTTGGCGATCTGCATGCGGAGGCGAGGATCGTGCGCACGGAAGGCGTCAAGACCTTCGCGGTCGGACACCTCGCCGATGCCGGCGGCGTCACCGTCGAGGCCGAGGGCGTGTTCATCCAGCCCCGGTGGGCGCGAGGATGACCTAGTCGGTGATGCCGACGAGGCTGCGGGTGATGTCGCCGATCTCCGCGACCAGCACGCGACTGGCGGTGTCTGAAGGACCGAGATGGCGCGCGGCCTCGCGAATGCGCTGCTCGGCGGCGGCCACCCTGTCCCCGTCCAAGGTCCACGGCGCACCAGGGGTGGCAGGTCCGCCGCTCAACGCCTCGGCGTACTCGTCGACCGCCACCACGAAGTCACCGCTCAAGGTGGCCGACGGCTTGGCCGGCAGGCTCGCTTCGAGCGTCGCGCAGGACGTGGTCACCGCGTTCAGCGCGGTCCGGTAGGACTTGAGCCAACGACGAAGGTCACCCAGATCGGACGTCGTCGCGCCCGCGGCGGCCTCGAACGCCGCACGGGCCCGAAAGGCCCGCTCCCAGGCCGCCGCAAGCGCCTCGCCGGGATGGTCGAGGCCGTGTACGAAGGCCTTGATGACCGTCGCGGCGTACTCGATCTCGGTCTTCAGAAGTTCACCCGCGCGCTGCCGCAGCCGGATCAGATCGTGGTCGGGCAGGGCCACGTGGACGAGGACTGCCAGCGCACCTCCGATCAACGTCGCGATCAACCGGTCGGCCATGGTGCCGTCGCCCCCTGTGCCGCTGACGTCGATCAGGAACACTGCCGTCGCCGCGAGCGCCGCGCTCGACGCGAGATATCCGAAACCCGAAACCGCATAGGCGAAGCCAAGGACGATGACCGCGAGGGCCGCGGCGGCCAGGCCGGAGGGTTGCCAGATCATCGTCACCGCCGACGCCACGACGATGCCCCCTGCGATGCCGGCCACCCGGCCGACACACCTGGTGTAGGTGTGCGCGGTCTCCGGGCGCAGCACCATAAGCGCCGTCAGCGGTATCCAGTAGCCGTGCGGGACTTCTGCGAAGCGCTCGATGGCGACCCCGGCGGCCGTGGCTGCGGCAAGCCGGATCGCGTGCCTCGTGATCGGCGAGCCCCACGTCAGGTGGGCGCCGACCGCCGCCG
>NZ_JBOGDD010001319.1:0-4389 GCF_050701675.1 Mycobacterium sp.
GCGCGGTACCGGTCCCGGCGAATCGATGTCGGGGGCCGGCCCGGTGAATTCCTGCTCCACGGGGATCTCGAGTTGTTGGGCGTCACCAGGGAGGTCCCGCTGCGAATTCGGTTGGAGCGCTTCACCGATGGTGACCGGCGCCGGCCGGTCGTCACCGGTACCGGTGAGTTCGCCCGCCGCGACTTCGGTTTCGTGTATCAGGTGCGCCCACGCTTCCTCGATCGCGCGATTTCGTCGACAGTGGGCATTCAGGCTCGACTCGAGGCGGCGCCTGCCGCCACACCCGAAGGGACACGACACTGAAGATCGCAAGGATCCGTCACGAGGACGCCGATGTCTGGGGTCTGGTGGACGTCGATACTCACACCGTGCAGCCGATACGCGGTGGCATCGAGCAGTGGGGTCCGGCGGCAGCCGCCGGTGCTGCGGACTTCGAACCGTACGGTCGGCCGTTGGCCATGGCCGATGTCCGGTGGCTGCCCCCGATCACACCGACGTCCACGATCGTTGGTGTCGGCATGAACTACTGGTCACACCTGGAGAAGCTGGGCGTGACCGAGCGTCCGAAGACCACGCTCGGTTTTCTCAAACCGCAGGTAGCGGTCATCGGCCACGGTGACGTCCTGGCCAATCCCATGATCACCGAACAACTGGACTTCGAGGTCGAACTCGTCGTGGTGATGGCGAAGTCGGTGAGGAGTGCAGGCGGGCGGCCCACCGACGCGGTGCTCGGCTACACCGTGGGCAACGACGTGAGCGCCAGGGACGCGCCGGCGCCGATGAGCGGTGGGCTGGATCTGTTCTCCATCAAGGCGCTCGGTGGCACCACACCAGTGGGGCCGTGGATCACGACCAGGGACGAATTCGGCGGGCCGGGTCAGATCGACGTCGGCATCTCGCTACGCGTCAATGGTGAACAGCGCCAACATGACCGCACCGGCAAGATGATCTTCAGCATCGACGAGTGTCTGGAGTACGTCGTCGCCAGGATGCCGCTCACCGCAGGTGACATCGTATTCACGGGGACGACCGATGGCGTCGGCTTCGAGGACGGGCGCTATCTACAGGAGGGCGACATCGTCGAGGCCGAGGTGGAAGGCGTCGGGGTGTTACGCAACGTGGTCGGCGCAAGACGCTGACGATGCCGTCAGCCGGCGGCCCGTCGGCCGCGCTGGCCACGCGACCTGCGAGGCTCCAGCCCGGCTGACGCGCCCAGTACGACCAGGACGTCGCGGAAGTCGCGGTAATCGCGCGATGGCATGAAGAAATGCGAAAACGCCATCCGCACAATCAAGTCGACGACTTCGTCCAAGGTCGCCGATCCCCCCAGGACTGCGGCACTGTCACCGAGCACCGGCTCCAAGGCTTCGCGAAGCACCGCGGACAACTGCGGGATGACTCGCTTGATGTACGCCAATACGAAACCCGGCTCGAGCTGGCCGATTTGCATGGTGACCGGATTCTCCAACCAGAACCGCAGCATCACATCGATAACGATCCCCAGACGATCTGTGGGTTCGGGATTGTCCGCGATGGACTGCTGCAGTACGGCCTGCAGGTTCTTCACGAAGTGGTCACCCAGCGACGCGAGTAGCTGATCCTTGTTGGTGAAATACCGGTACAGCGTGCCGACCGACACCCCCGCCTCGGCTGCGATGTCGCTCATGGCCAGCTTCTTCGGCCCCTGCCGGGCAATCGCGCGCAGGGCGCCGTCGAAGATACGCCCCTCGGTATGTGCTCTCGATGCCAACGGATGGGCCTTTCGTGAACGCGCCCCCAGGGTGAAGAGGCTGCCGAATCGCACTATCCTACCGCACTGAGTGAGATGAACTGCTTGGATCTCAAGTGTCTCAACAGCGCAATCGAGTGAGGACGCCCCCATCGGCGCCGAGCGTGGTTAAACCGGTGTGAGATCCGAGATCAGCCAGCGATCTGCGACCTTGTCGAGCGTCACCCTCACGGCTGACGCGGTGCTGCTCGGTGCGTCAGTACCGACGGTGATCGTCTGATTGACGAATAAGAGTGCAGCGGCGTGACTTTCACTTGCCGATATCGATGAGGCAGCCGGCACGGTCGCTACCGCCGTGATGTTCTTCTGTTTCGCGCCGGGGATGACGACGTCGTTCGTCAACTGAGTGTAGGAATCCCTGAACGGGCCGGTCAGGCCGTCACGCGCCGCTCCGAGGTCACGTTCCACCGTCTGGGGTTCATACGACAACATCTTGATCGTGCCGGCGGTGGCAGACTGCACCGACGCGATGGCCGCTGCCTCGGAGTCGCGGACTGACGAATCGGTCCACTTGAGGTATCCGGCGCCGACGGCCAACAGGAGCGCAAGGGCGGGCGCGCCGCCGAAGACCAGCAGCCGCTTCCACTCGACGCCGCGGCGCCTGGCGGTGCGTACGTCGGCCTTCTCAACCGCATCTTCAATGGCGCGCTTGCCTCTCCATGCCAACCGGGTCACGGAACGAACTCAACCTTGGACACCTTCGCACCATCCCCGATCTCCTCGACGCCGACACGCATCCGCCAATGGCGGGGTTCCTGTTCTGCTGCCCCGACATTGGACGTCTTAACGGACACGGACACCAGGACCTGTGCCGTATCACCGGTCACGGTCTCGATACCGGCTTCCGTGATCGAACCCTCTGACTTCGACTGTGCTTGCTTGACCACCTGGGCGAATTCCGGCGCCTCCCTCTGGAAGAGGTCGTGGAAGTCACCCGTCGCCGACTCGAGGACACGCTGGATGTCCGTATCCACTCGGCTGTAGTCGATGGTCGTCAAGTTGAGTGCGCCCTGTCGGCCGACCTGGAGGAAGAGTTGCCGCAGCTCCTGTGCCTGCTGCGATTGGTGTGCGCGATACGCCAACCAGCCGACCAAGCCGCCCACCGTGACGAGTATCGCGACGACGACGAGCGCCCCTAGTGCGGTTGGCGCCAGCCGCCGTGTGGTCGTTTCTCCGGGTGCCGCGCCGGTCGCAGCGTCACCCGTGGTGCACTCGGCGACTGTGTCGGTCGGTGTGCAGGCGCTGGGCTCCTCATGGGTGGCGGTCGAACCGTTCGGTTCCCCTTCGGCGAACGCGTCGTCGGTCATCTCTGCTCCTTTCTGGGGGTTTCGATCAGATGGTGCGGTGTCGGGACGGTGACGCCAAAGCCACCTGCGGCGGCCGCACGGTGCGCGGTTGCGCTGTATACCAACAGGATTGCACATCGTGCCGCGCGACAATGCGGAATGCGCATCGCCGATTCGGCGCATCCCCAACGTTTCGGTGACGTGCCTGGGCGCGGGATGGGGAAACGTATCGCTCTGGCTATTGACCAATTATTGTTATGTAACTAAAGTTTCGCCGCGATGAACAGTCTGTGCCCCCACCGGTTGCTCCACCCACCCGCGGGCGGGCGGCCGACGGGATGGTTCGCCGTCTTCCGTGCCGGCGGCGTACCTGTCGGTTTTCTCCGCTCTGGGAGGTGTCCGTGAGTTCCGCGAGTGGCGTCACCAAGCCGTTGCGTGCCGTGGGTGACTTCTTGGCGCTGGCACTGGACACGTTCGTGCAGATGCCGCGACGGCCGTTTGCCACCCGGGAGTTCGTCTTGCAGAGCTGGTTCGTCGCACGCGTATCGCTCGCACCGACGCTGATGTTGTCGATCCCCTTCACCGTGCTGACCGTGTTCACCTTGAACATCCTGCTGATCGAGTTCGGCGCAGGCGACTTCTCGGGTAGCGGTGCGGCTCTTGCCGGCGTCACGCAGATCGGCCCGCTCGTTACGGTGTTGGTGGTGGCGGGCGCAGGCGCGACGGCGATGTGTGCCGATCTCGGCTCGCGCACCATCCGCGAAGAACTCGACGCGCTGCGGGTGCTCGGTATCAACCCGGTTCAGGCCCTAGTGGTGCCACGCGTGCTCGCCGCGACGGTGGTGTCACTGCTGTTGGCCGGAGTGGTGATTCTGACGGGTCTCATCGGCAGTTTCGTCTTCTCGGTGTTCGTCCAGCACGTAACGCCGGGCGCGTTCGCGGCCGGTGTCACGTTGCTCACTGGAACGCCGGAACTGGTCATCGCCCTGATCAAGGCCGGCATCTTCGGTATGACGGCGAGCCTGATCGCCTGTTACAAGGGCATCTCGGTAGGGGGCGGCCCGGCTGCCGTCGGCAATGCCGTCAACGAAACGGTCGTCTTCTCGTTCGTGTCGCTGTTCGTCATCGACGTCATCGTGACTGCGGTCGGCATCAAGGCCACCGCATGAGTGTGAGCGCTCCCAGGTCGCGCTGGCCGCGCCTGAAGCGGGAAGTGGATGGCCTTGCCCAAGCCTCCAACCGCCTTGGCGCTCAGGCCCGCTTCTACGCCAAGACACTTGGGGCGGTAGGGGACGCCGTCACGCACTACCGGGC
>NZ_JBOGDD010001320.1:0-4982 GCF_050701675.1 Mycobacterium sp.
GCGGTGCGCAGTGCGGGATCTGTGACAAGGCGCCGAGCAACGAAGTCGGCACGATGATCGGGCAGGAGTCCCGCAACGCTGCGCGAGCTTGCCCCTGGGCGTCGACCTCAGACGAACACTGAGCGCACAGCGACATGTGATGCGCGGCCCTGAGGTGCGCACTCATCCGCAGCTCACCGTCGACGAACGCGGCGATGGCCTCGGTGGAGAGGTGCTCGGTCGAGCCGAACCTGCGTGGACCGATGGGCGCATCGCTCTGCGACGCGAACGGAGAGGGCAGCCAAGAGAATGCACGGCGGAACACGTGCCCCGGGTCGACCATCGACCTGCTCCTCTCAAAACCCATTCATCCCACTTCGTCAGATGGCGATACTTCGAATGTAGCGCGACTGGTCGCTTCGAACACTCACTGGACCTCGTTCAGAGGTCAGGCACTCCGCGCGACACCTTCGGCATACGCGTCCGGGTGGTTTGCCAGGTATTCACGCAACGCCTGCCGTCCGCGGTGGATGCGGCTGCGCACCGTGCCGAGCTTGACGCCGAGGGTGGCGCCGATCTCCTCATAGGACAGACCTTCGATGTCGCACAGCACGACGGCGGCACGGAATTCTGGCGGCAGAGAGTCCAACGCCGCCTGCAGGTCGGGACCCAGCCGGGAGTCGTGATAGATCTGCTCGGGGTTCGGGTCGGCGGCAGGCACCCTGTCGTAGTCCTCGGGCAGCGCCTCCATCCGGATGCGGCTGCGGCGACGAACCATGTCCAGAAATAGGTTGGTCGTGATGCGGTGCAGCCATCCCTCGAACGTCCCCGGCTGATAGTTCTGCACCGACCGGAACACCCGAATGAAGGTCTCCTGCGTCAGGTCCTCCGCGTCGTGCTGGTTGCCGGAGAGACGGTAGGCGAGGCGGTACACCCGATCCGCGTGCTGGCGGACCAGCTCGTCCCAGGACGGCATGGTGGTCTTGTCGCCGGTCGCATCGAACACGGCGGTTCCCGACAGGTCGTCGGAGGGCTCGACCCAGTCGCCATCGGCGGCCTGTTCGAAGTGGGCCATGAATACGGGTGAGGTGCTCGTGGTGCTCGTCGGATCCTCCAGATCACTCGGACGGACGTCGGGAGTGGTTCCCGTATCAGTACCCGCGGAAACTGAATCGTTGCCGCTGATATTCCCGGACGCCCAGCTTCCGCCGTTTTCCATGCGCTTACCGTCCCCGACCCCGTTGAGGTCCGCATATGAGCAAACTGAGCTTTTCCTGAGAATGTCGACCGGTTGCCGTCGGAACTGCGCAAAGCTGCCGAATTCTGCGGGAATCTCACCACACGCCGCGGGCGTGTCGAGGCGCGGGCCCCTACGAGTTCGCTCTACGCTGCGGGCATGGCCAGCAGCGACGACCCAGCGGGTCAAGCCGACGGCAGCGAATCACGGCCAAGCCGCGCCGACGCGATCGTCGCGCATGCCGAGAACTCGATCACCGAGGATGCCCTCACCGCGGCAGCCCGCGAACGCGCTGAGGACAGCGGAGCGGGCGCCGTCACGCCTGCCGTCGGCGCCCTGTTGAGCGTGCTCGCCAAGATCGCGCGCGCCAAGGCGGTCGTCGAAGTCGGGACCGGCGTCGGCGTGAGTGGACTGTGGCTGTTGTCGGGCATGCGCGACGACGGTGTGCTCACCACGATCGACGTCGAGCCCGAACATCAGCGTCTGGCGAAGCAGGCGTTCTCCGAGGCGGGCATCGGACCGTCGCGGACGCGACTGATCAGTGGCCGCGCCCAGGAAGTGCTGACCAGACTCGCCGACGAGTCCTACGACCTGGTGTTCATCGACGCCGATCCCGCCGACCAGCCCCAGTTCGTCGCCGAGGGAGTACGGCTGTTGCGTTCCGGCGGCGCCATCGTCATCCACCGTGCCGCCCTCGGCGGTCGTGCCGGCGACGCGGGTGCCAGCGACAGGGAAGTCACCGCCGTCCGAGAGGCCGCGCGGATCATCGCCGAGGACGAACGGCTGACCCCGGTATTGGTGCCCCTCGGCGACGGCCTGCTGGCCGCAGCTCGCGACTGACCCCTCTCCGCCGAACGTGGGTTACCCCCACGCGTATCGGCGCCGAGACGTGAACGAAGTCCCCATTCGACGAGCGGCAAAATCTACTTGACAGCCGACTAAACACGCGTTTAGCGTACTAAACATGCGTTCAGTCGATGATCTGACGACCACCGCCCGCATCCGCGATGCGGCGATCGAGCAGTTCGGCCAGCAGGGCTTCGCCGTCGGCCTGCGGGCCATCGCCAAGGCGGCCGGCGTCAGCGCAGCACTCGTCATCCACCACTTCGGATCCAAGGACGGCCTGCGCAAGGCGTGCGACGACTTCGTCGCCGAGACCGTCCGCGCCACCAAGAGCGAATCCGTTCAGACCTCGGATCCCGCCGCCTGGTTCGCGCAGTTGGCCGACATCGAGTCCTTCGCACCGCTGATGGCCTACCTGGTCCGCAGCATGCAGGCCGGAGGCGAGTTGGCAAAGATGCTGTGGCGCAACATGATCGACAATGCCGAGGGGTACCTCGACGAAGGCGTCCGCGCAGGCACCCTCAGGCCGAGCCAGGACCCCAAGGCCAGAGCCAAGTTCCTCGCCATGTCGAGCGGCGGCGGCTTCCTCCTCTACCTGCAAATGCACGACGACCCGACCAACCTGCGGGCAGTCCTGCACGACTACGCCCAGGACATGGTGCTGCCCGCACTCGAGGTCTACACCAAGGGTCTGATGACCGATTCGACGATGTACGACGCGTTTTCGGCGCAGCGGGCCGCGGGCATCCCCATCACCACGTCAACGAAGGAGTGATCGATGACCAAGGATCAAGGCGGGCACCACGACGGCACCGCGGCCATCGAAGTCCACGGGCTGACCAAGAACTTCGGTTCGGTGCGGGCCCTCGACGGGCTCGACCTGACCGTTGCCGAGGGCGAGGTGCACGGCTTCCTTGGGCCCAACGGCGCCGGCAAGTCGACGACCATCCGGGTCCTGCTCGGCCTGGCGCGCGCCGACTCGGGAACCGCGCGTCTGCTCGGTGGCGACCCGTGGACCGACGCCGTCGCCCTGCACCGCCAGATCGCCTACGTGCCAGGCGATGTCACCCTGTGGCCGTCACTGACCGGTGGCGAGACCATCGACCTGCTGGCCCGAATGCGCGGCGGCATCAACGAGAACAGGCGCGCCGAGCTCGTCGAGCGTTTCGGTCTCGACCCTTCGAAGAAGGCAAGGACCTACTCCAAGGGCAACCGGCAGAAGGTATCTCTGGTCTCGGCCTTCGCCTCGAACGCCCGACTGCTCCTGCTCGACGAACCGAGCAGCGGCTTGGACCCGTTGATGGAGAACGTCTTTCAACAGTGCGTTATCGAGGCGCGGGAGCGCGGCGCCACGGTGCTGCTGTCGAGCCACATCCTGGCCGAGACCGAGGCGCTGTGCGAGCGGGTCACGATCATCCGCGCAGGCAAGACCGTCGAGAGCGGCACCCTGGAGTCGATGCGGCATCTGTCGCGCACCTCGATCAGGGCCGAGATGATCGGTGACCCGGGAGACCTCGGCGGCATCGACGGCGTCGAAGACGTCAGCCTCGAGGGTCACACGCTGCGCGCGCAGGTGGACGGCGGGAGCCTCGGCGAGGTCATCAGGAGACTCGGTGGCGCAGGCGTCCGCAGCCTCGTCAGCCAGCCGCCCACCCTGGAGGATCTGTTCCTTCGTCACTACGACGTCGACGAACCCGCCGAGCCGGTGACGGCATGACCGTCCTGGACCGGCCGCACCGGCCGGCGCATCAGGCACCCGCGGGTGGGACGCCCTTCTCGGGAACCCTTGCGCTGCTGCGCCTCTACCTCCGCCGCGACCGCATCGTGGCGACGGCGTGGGTGCTGCTGCTCTCCATCCCGGCCGGCGCCGTGTACGTCGGCAGCATCGCGGCGGTCTACCCCACCCAGGCGGACCGCGCGTCGTTCGCCGCCACGATCATGGCCAGCCCAGCCCAACGGGCGCTGTACGGAAACGTCTACGGCGACAGTCTCGGCGCCACCGGCGTCTGGAAGGCCGGCATGTTCGGTGTGCTGATCGCGGTCGCCGTGATCCTCACCGTCGTCCGACACACCCGCGCCGACGAGGAATCGGGCCGCACCGAGCTGATCGACTCGACCGCCGTCGGCCGCTACGCCAGTCTCACCGCGGCGCTTCTGCTCACCGGCGGCGCATCGGTCCTGACCGGACTCATCGCCACCGCGAGCCTTCTCCCACTGGACGTTCCGGCTTCCGGCTCGCTGGCCTTCGGGCTCGCGCTGGCATGCTCGGGCCTGGTGTTCACCGCCGTCGCGGCAGTGACGGCGCAACTGTCGACGAGCGCACGGTTCGCCCGTGGCGCGGCCTTCGGCGTGCTCGCCGCGGCGTTCACCCTGCGTGCGGTCGGCGACGCGGGCTCGCGCATGTCGTTCCTCTCCTGGCTCTCGCCGTTGGGGTGGTCGTCGCAGGTCCGCCCGTACGCGGGCGACCGGTTCTGGGTGCTGCTACTCCATCTCGCCGTGACGGCCATCCTGGTCTTGGTCGCCTACCGGTTGCTCGCCCAGCGCGACGTCGGCGCAGGCATGATCGCCGAGCGCCCTGGCCCGCCACGGGCAGGCGCGGGCCTTCGGGGCGTCGCCACCTTGGCGTGGCGGTTGAATCGGGGCTCGTTCGCCGTGTGGACCGCGGGGCTGTGCCTCTACGGCCTGCTCATCGGCAGCGTAGTCAACGGTATCGGGGACGAGATCGGCGGCAGCCAGTCGGCCCGTGACATCGTGGCCCGTCTCGGCGGCTCCGATCAGATGGAACAGGCCTTCATCGCCGTCGCCTTCGGCATGCTCGGGATGGTCACCGCAGCGTTCGCGATCTCGTTGACGCTACGGCTGCACCAGGAGGAGACGGCGCAACGAGCCGACGCACTCCTTGCCGGTGCGGTCAGCCGGACAC
>NZ_JBOGDD010001321.1:0-2761 GCF_050701675.1 Mycobacterium sp.
TCATCACGGTGGTCAACCTGACCCTGTTCTTCGTGGCCTGGCAGTTGCTCGCACTGTCCGAGGTCATCAACCCCCTGTTCTTCCCGAAGGCCACGGACATGTTCTCGGCCATGTACCACGGTTTCGCCGACGGCGTCATCGGTCCGCAACTGCTCCACAGCCTGCAGAACTTCACCATCGGCATGCTGATCGCCGGGGTCATCGGCATCCCGCTCGGGCTGTTGATGGGCGGCGTGCGGATCATCGACCTGATCCTCAGTCCCTACGTGTGGGCGATGACGGCGCTGCCGCGCGTCGCCCTCATTCCCCTACTGATCCTCGTTCTGGGCTTCGGTAACTCCATGCAGCTCACCATCATCGTGCTGTCAGCAGTCTTCCCGATGATGGTCAACTGCATGGAGGGGGTGAAGACCGTCGATCCGTCGCTGGTGCGGGCCGGTCGGATCTTCGGGGCGAACGAGGCGCAGCTGTACCTCAAGGTGATATTGCCGTTCACCCTGCCTTTCGTCATCAGTGGCATCAACCAAGGTATCGCCCGTGGTCTGGTCGGGATGCTCATCGGAGAACTGCTGGGCGGAGGCGGCAAGGGACTCGGATTCCTGCTGGATCGGGCAGGTGACCAGTTCGATGCGCCGATGATGTATGCCACCTTGCTGATGCTCGCAGTCATCTCGGTGGGGCTCGTGCAGGGAATGCGGTGGATCGAACGCCGGGCAGCGCCCTGGCGAGACTTTGCGCGCGCGTAGTGACTCGATGCTTCACGTGAAAAGGAGATGTCCATGAGAAGCAGCAAACGATTGCTGGCCGTGCTCGGTGTTGGTTTGGCGTTCGCGACGGTGCTGACCGCGTGCGGGGGCGATGATTCGGCAGCCGGGGGTGGCACCACCGCCAGCGTTCCGACCAACGCCGATCAGGTCGACGCCACGATCGACACGTCGAAGGTGAAGAAGTCCATCGTCGTGGCCGTGGACAACCCGTACTACCTGTTCCACGAGGACGTCCTGGTAGCGCAGGAGAAGGGCTACTTCAAGGAAGTCGGGATCGACAACGTCGAGATCGTGACCGTCGAGGACCCCCTGCCGGCGCTCATCGGAGGATCGGTGGACTTCGCCCTCTACGACACCGACACCGCCATCACCGCGGCGAAGAAGTCGAACTCGGGAGTGCGGTATCTGTCGACCTATCTCGGAGGTGAGGCGAACATCCTCGGTGTGCGAAAGGGGATCAACACGGCCGAAGATCTCAAGGGCAAGACGATCACCGGTGGACAGTTCGGCAGCCGCAACGACTTCCTGATTCGAAAGCTCCTCACCGACAACGGCCTCGACCCGGACAAGGACGTCAACCTGGTGAGCACCGGTGGCCAGTCCAACGAGCGTTTGCAGTCGGTGATCGCAGGCACGGTCGATGGCGCGAGCCTGCAGATTCGGCACAAGTCACTGTTGGAGGCCGAGGGCGGCAAGTTCCTCTTCCAGGAGCTCGGACGGGCGCCACAGAACGGCTGGGCCGCCAACAAGATCCTGACGGAGAGCCCCGAGACCGCCGCCGCCTTCCTGACCGCGACACTCAAGGCACGCCAGTTCATCAACGACATGAACAACAAGGACGCGGTGCTCGACCTGATGGCTACCAAGGACTTCGACCTCCCGCAGCCGTACCGCGATGCGTATGCCGATGAGCAGAACTCGACTTACCACACCGGTGACGGGGGCTTCGACATCAAGGACATGGATCAGTTCGTCAACGAACAGATCGAGTTGAAGGTGATCCCCCCTGGCACCGATTGGCACCAGTACGTCGACCTGGTCCCGCTGTGGCGTGCGCAGAAGGCGCTGAACCTGCCGCTGCGGCCCGCTCCTGGCGACATGGCCCAGTGACGACGGAAACCGCGTCGGCCGAGGGACTTCGGCTCCTCGGCCAGCATGACCTGGGCGGCCGAGGCGATGGCATGCAGGTCATGCGTCATGGCGACACGCTGTACGTCGGACACGCCGGGACAACCGGGGCGGGCACGTCGATCCTCGACGTATCCGCTCCGGATCGTCCCGATCTGATGACGCAGTGGGATGCGCCTGCCAATACGCACACGCACAAGGTGCAGGTCGCAGATGGGCTTCTGCTCGTCAACCACGAGCGATTCCCGTACCGACCGAAGACCCCGCTGGGGCCGCACTCCGCAGGTGTCGCGATCTACCGGCTCGACGACCCGTTCGAGCCGAAGCAGATCGGGTTCTTCGAATCCGGCGGCAAGGGCGTCCACCGCATCGTCTGGGAGGGCGGACGCTACGCCCACATGTCAGGTGCACCAACGGGTTTCACCGACCGCATCTGGATGACGGTCGACCTGATCGAGCCCGCGCGGCCGGTGCTGGCCAGCCGATGGTGGTGGCCGGGACAGTGGAGCGCCGGGGGCGAGACCGCCGACTGGGCTGAGGGTCATCGGGTCGCGGCGCATCATGGTCTGAACGAGGGCGAGCACACCTACCTGGGCTACGACGACGCGAATCTGGTCGTGCTCGACACGTCCGATCCGACGACCCCTCGCGAGGTGTCGCGCCTGCGGTGGGGAGGTGGGGCCACCCACACGTGTATGCCACTGGAGGGTCGCGGACTGCTCGTCGTCACCGACGAACAACAACACGACGGCCCGCACGGCGAGGAGCGGAGGATTCACCTGATCGACATCGCGGACCCGTCAGCACCTCGATACCTGCAAACGTTGCCATCGCCTGCCGCATCGTTCGACGAGCTTCCTCAACGG
>NZ_JBOGDD010001322.1:0-5511 GCF_050701675.1 Mycobacterium sp.
GGGTCTACCTGATCGGATCTGACTCTCGACGTCCGCCTGCTTCCGCTACCCCGGCATTAACTCCTTGGTGTACAACGGCTTTCCGGAGGCGTCGCACAGGTTGACCGTCAGCGCCCGGGAGTCCGAGTCGATGGTCACCTCACCGAAATGTTGGAAACCCTCGGCCGGGGAGGCGTTCTCGTCCTTCGGCGCGTGGACGAATTCGTAGCGCGCGCCGAAGGTGCCGTCGAGCGGGCTCTCGGGGAATGCGCCTGCGTTCAGCGGCCCGGATACGAACTCCCAGAACGGCGTGAAGTCGGTGAAGCCGGCTCGCTCCGGGTGGTAGGAGATCGCCGCGGTGTAGTGCACGTCGGCGGTGAGGTACACGACGTTGCGCACCTCTTTGGTTTCGGACAAGATGCGGGAGAAGGCAATCTCGCGGCCCAGCGGCCGCCCATTCTCACCCTGCGCGACTGCTTCCATCGACTTGGGGCCATCTGCCGGATCGCTGTTCGCGTCCGGGACGACGATGCTGATCGGCAGGTCGTTGGCGACTACCTTCCAGACCGCCGTCGACTCCTTCAGGCCGTCGATCAACCATTGAGTTTGTTCACGCCCCAGGATCCCGCCGTCGTCGGACTGTGCCCACGCCTGCGGGTTCGGGTTCTTGTACGAGCGCATGTCCAAGACGAAGACCTCGAGCAGCGGGCCGTAGGAGACCTTGCGATGCAGCCGACCGTCGACGGCCTCCGACGGTTCGACGGGCTGCCACTCGCGCCACGCCTGATACGCGTAACCGGCCAACGTGTCGGCGTCGGTTTCGGTGTAGCCCTTGCGGTTCTGACCGGCGAGTGACTCACCGGGGAACCAGTTGTTCAGCACCTCGTGGTCATCCCACTGAACCAGCTGCGGGACTGTGGCATTGAATCGGAGGTAGTGATCGTCGGTGAGGTTGTAGGCGTAATTGCCGCGGAAGTCGTCGAGCGTCTGAGCCACGTGGTCCTTGGCCGGTGCGGTGACGCTCGAGTACATGGCGCCGTCGTTCTGCTTCTGTGTGACGGGCACCGGACCATCGGCATAGATCGCATCGCCGGAGTGCACGAAGAAGTCCGGTCGGCGGTCGGCCATCGCGCCGAAGATCGCCATGCCGCCGTGGCGGTTGATTCCCCAGCCCTGGCCTACGACATCGCCAGACCAGACGAACTTGATGTCCTCAGGTTGCGCCGAAATTGTCTTGAAGACGCCGACCACAGGCTCCGACCTGGCACCGTCGTCACCTTCCAGTGACACTCGGTAGTGCACCGTCTGCCCCGGCTCGAGGCCGGTGATGCGCACCCGCCCGGTGCCGTCGGACGCCGGGCTCAGTTGTGGTCCATCGACGCGGACGGAGTTCGAAAATGACTCGGTGGCAGAGGTTTCGATGATCATGCGGGCAGGGGAATCCGAGCGAGCCCACACCAGCGCGCCGTCGGCCCGCGGGTCACCGGTGGCGACACCGTGAGTGAGGCGGGGACGGTTGGCGATCAGGCCGGGGCTCGACGGTGGGCCACCGTTGCCCGAGGTGCCGCAGGCCTGCAGAGCTGCCGCCGCGGGGACGAGCAGCGCACCGGCAAGGGAGGCGCGCAGGAGGGTACGGCGGGCAAGCATCGGTTGGTGATCGGTATGGGACATGTGGACAGCGTGCGGTGCGCCGGCAACGCGATGGCTAACACCCGGTAAGCAAAAGAGCCACCGGCAGGTGTCGCATGCATTAACGGATTGGGTCACGTCCACAATGGCCGGGCCGGGTCACTACCGAATCGCGTTATGTACCGTCTAGTCGGGCGACGTCCGGCTAGAAGAAGCCCTCGCGTGGCAGCGGGGTGCCGTTGACGAAGTTGTCGCCGATCACCCGCGCCTTGTAGCGCGTCGGGTTGTGCGAGAACAGCGTGCGCAGGTTCCGCCAGTGCCGATCCAAGTGCGCCGACGAGCGCGTGGCGGACGCGCCGCCGACGGCGAACAGATCGCCGGCGGCCTTGAGTGCCAATGCCTCGATACCGACTTTCGTCTTGGCGGCGAGTAAGGATGCCTGCTGTTCGAGATCGTCGTCAGCGTGTCCGTGCTCAAAGGCGAAATCCGCGGCGAGATCTTGTGCATCGGCGGCGGCGAGCACGGTGGCCTCGGCGACAAAGGCCGAGGAGACCAGTTCGCCGACGGCTTCGAGTAACTGTGGGTCGGTAGCGGGGGAGTCGCTCACCGCCCAGCTGTAGGTGCGGCGTCTCGTGCGGAGAAGTTCAGCGGCATCGTCTGCCACCGAGTGCAGAATTCCCGCAGCGATGGCATGAAGTATCAACTGCGGCTGGGACTGCCGCGGCCGCCCCTCGATGCCCAGCTCGTTCGGGATCACCTCATCCTTCGCGATCCGAACGCCGTTGAGCACCGTGGTGCCACTGCCAGTCTCGGCCTGCCCGAAGCCGTCCCAGTCGTCCAGTAGTTCAACGCCTTCCCTGTCGGCGGGAAAGATAACCGTGACCTGTCCGCCGTCGGCATCGTTCACCCCGATGCGCAGATAGTCCGCGTACAGGCTGCCGGTGCTGTAGAACTTGCGCCCGTCTAGCCGGAAGCCGTCACCATCGGGGGTCAACCGCGTCTCGAAGTTGCGGACGCCGACAGTGCGGTCGTTGAGTTCGGTGTTCGACCCGCCGTATATGACCCCGTTGACGACGTTGCTGAGCCAGGGCTGTCCAGCCTCGCTGTGACGAAGACGCACCCGGTCCTCCGTGAAACCCCAGTGCACACGCAGGATGTGGGGCACGTCGGGGTCGGCCTGGCCGAGTCGGATCACGAGCGTGTACCAGTCACGCTTGGTGTAACCGCCGCCGCCGAGTTCGATCGGCACGCGCACCGCGCCGAGACGCTGACTGCGTGCCAGTTGGAGCGCTAGGTCGGGACGGCCGCCCCCCTGCGCGCGGCGCCGCGCTGCGTCTTCCGCGATCTGCGTGATGATCGCGTCGAGTTCGGGGGAGTCGATCGCCGGTGGCCGGACGGCAACATCGGCCAGGTGCAGATCTGACATGTGTGTTCCTTGCCTACTGGTGTGTCTTCTTCTCTGGTGCGAGGCGGGATCACCAATGCGGGCGCGTCAAGCCCAGGTGATCACGCAACGTGGTGCCCTCGTACTTGCGGCGGAATAGCTTGCGGTTCTGCAGGATCGGGACCACCTCGTCGACGAACAGCGGCAAACTCTCCTCGATCACGTCGAACATGAGGTTGAATCCGTCGATCAGGCCAGTGGCGAACCACTGCTCGAAGGTGTCCGCGACTGTTCCCGGCGATCCGACAATGGTGAGATGACCTGTGCCGTCGCGTAATAACTCGCGCAGCGGCTTGCCGGACTCGGCGAGGGAGACGATGGAGCGGATGAACCCTTCGGAGTTGACCCTCTTGCGTTCCTCGAGATCGACACGGTGCAGCGGAAGCGGTTCGTCCAGATTCAGCTCGGCGGGATCCAGTCCTAGCCTGCCGGCGATGTATTGCCGGCCACTGAGTGATCCGTCGACCGCGTCGAGCTCCTCGCGGCGGCGGGCCGCCTCGTCGTCGGTCGACGCGAGCGTCAGCGCAGCCCCCGGAAGAACGATCACCGGCTCCCGCCCAGCAGTACGGACCGCAGCCAATGCTGCGAGCCGTTGGCGGTAGTCCCTGGCTGCGTCGAGGGTCATCGCGGAGACGAAGACCGCGTCCGCGTGGCGGTTGGCCAGGTCCAGGCCGTCGTCGGAGGCACCTGCCTGGAAGATGACCGGAACTCCCTGCTCGGACGACGGAACGGTCGAACCGCCGTGAACCCGGAAGAACTCGCCGTCGTGCGCGGTCTCGACGACCGAACCCGGCGCCGCGAACACACCCGCTGTCTTGTCGGCGACGATCGCATCCGGTGACCAGGTGCGCCACAGTGCCTGGACCACATCGGCGAACTCACGCGCCCGGGCGTATCGCTGCGTCTTCTCCGGGATCGCGTCCAGACCGAAGTTGGAAGCGATGCGCGGGTTGTGGTTGGTGACGACGTTCCAGCCCGCGCGCCCGTGTGACACCCGATCCAGGCTCTGGATGGAACGGGCAAGGTTGTAGGGGTGATGCCAGGTGGTCGAGACGGTGGCGACGAGACCCACCGACTCGGTGTGCGCGGCTGCAGTCGTCAGTGCGATCACCGGATCCAGCCGGGCCGCACTGGCATTCGTCTGCCAGTCCGGATCAAGGGCCTGCTGATCGGCCAGAAAGAATGCGTCGAATAGGCCACGCTCGGCCTCTTGCGCTAGACGGACGTAGAACTCGCCCGTCGCGGTCGATGCCGGGTCGATGCCGGGTCGCCGCCACGCCGACCGGTAGGTGCCGAGCCCGGGAGCGTTGAGGCCGAGGTGCAGTTGTCGTTCGGTGCCGGACAAAGCGTCAGTTCTTCCAGGTGAGGTAGAGCCAAGGTTGGCTTTGGGTCTGGGTGAAGCCGTGAACAGAAGAGTTCGCCACGAAGGTCTGCGTTCGCTCGGTCAGCGGCAGGACGTAGGCCTCATCGACGACGTACTGCCCGAAGTCCACCGCCGCGGTGTGTCGCTCCGCCTCGTCCTTCGGGGTGCCGTAAAGCACCGCCTGAACGAGGCTTTCGAGCTTCGGGTCCTTGCCCTGGAGCTTGAACACGTCGCCACCGTCGGCTCTCACCGCGTTGGCAAGTGACCATGCGGCCTCGTGGCTCACGCTCTGGTAGATCAGGCCGATGTCCGGGCTCTTCGCGGCATTCGGATAGTCCGCCCAGGAGGCCTGGCGGAGCTCCAGCTCGATTCCGACGTTCTTCAGTTGCTGCTGGAGGAACTCAAAGGTGGAGGGAGCGCCGACGGTGTACACGTCGATGAGCGCCACCAGCTTGAGCGGCTTGCCTTCCGAGTTGTGCCGTATCCCGTCCGATCCCAGCTTCCAGCCCGCTTGGTCCAGCAACTCACCGGCTTTGGTCGCGTTGTACACGACCTGGTCACTCTGGTCGACGTAGTCGACGCCCGCGCTCCCGAACAACCCATTCGCGGCCTTGTAGTTGGGGGCGTAGACGGTATCGATGAGCTTCTGCTTGTCAACGGCCAAGATGAGCGCCTTGCGCACGTTCACGTCGTCCAAGTACGGAGCACTGCTACGCAGGACGAGCCCGTAGGTTCCCTGATCGCCATACGACTGCGTGATGACCTGAAGGCCTTCGGCTTCCGCAGCCTGCTGCGAACTCGGGTCGACGTAGTGGATCAGATCGCCTTGTCCTGACTCCAAGCTGCCAAGTCGAACGCTGTCTTCAGTGACCCCTACGGCGGTGAACCCATCCAGGTAGGCCTCGCCTTGGTTGGACGCCCCAACCGGTGCCCACGCGTAGCCATCACGCCGCGCGAGATTGACCTCGTCTACCGTCCCATCCTTGATCACGAATGGACCGCTGCCGACGAGGTTGGTGGCAACGTTCTGGCCCTTGGCGTCGAGATCGAAATACGACGACGAGACCAAACCAGACGCCGTTGCATCGCTCAGAAC
>NZ_JBOGDD010001323.1:0-8100 GCF_050701675.1 Mycobacterium sp.
GAACAGGCCCGCGTCATCGTGCCCGCGATGCTCGGCACCGAAGCCACGGCCGCCGTGGTGGTGCCGTACTTCTGGAGCGACCAGTACGCCGTGAAGATTCAGTGCCTCGGCGAGCCGGAGGCCGACGACGTCGTTCACGTCGTCGCGGACGACGGCCGCAAGTTCCTTGCCTATTACGAGCGTGACGGCGTGGTCGTGGGCGTGGTCGGCGGTGGTATGCCGGGCAAGGTGATGAAGGCCCGCGGCAAGATCGCCAGCGGCGCGCCCATCTCCGATGTCCTGACCTAGCGACTTGCGGTGTCTCACCGGCGGTGCGCACCGGTGAACGCACACAAAACGCAGGAGTGCGGGGCTAGTGCTGGCCGAGGTAGAAGCGCACCCCCTGGTCGTCGACGCACTGCGCCGCGCGCCCGTAGGACTGCTGCGACGGTTCTTCGATGATGGTGCCCCCGGCCTCGCGGACCCGTTCCACCGCGGCGTCGACGTCGGCCACGGTCCACATCGGGACGGTCACCTGTTCGTCACTGCCCCCGGTGACGCCGGACATGGGGTGCACCGACTCCACCTGCCAGCCGTCGTCGATGCGGCCGGGCTCGAACGTCCAGCCCAGCACGGAGGCGTAGAAGTCGCGGAAGGTCCCCGAGTCGGACACCTCGAACGTGACGTACGAGAGTTCGCCTGGGCCAGTGCCATTCAACGCTGGACGAGGATCGGCACCGGTCGGCTGATACACGGCGAACGCGGTGCCGAACGGGTCGGTAGCGTCCACCGTAGGCCCGTGCGGGGGATGCGAGATCTGGCCGGCCTCGCCGCCTGCGTCAAGGATGGCCTGCCGCGCGGCCGAGACGTCGACGACCGCGTAGCAGCAGAACAACGTTGGTGGACCATCGACACCGAAGATGCCGACGTGCTGAGTCGTGCTCGTCACCCGATGCGTTGCCGGGTCGTACTGCCAGCCCAGCACGTGGCCGTAGAAGACGGCCGACCGGGCCGGGTCCGCCGTCCACACCGACACGTAGGCGATGTCGCCGTGGCGGATCGGGTTAGCCGGCCCGCTGAGCATCCACCGGTGGCCGAACGGGTCGATGATGGTGGCGTTGCGGGAGCCGTAGTTCTCGTAGGGCTCCCGCTCGACGTCCGCGCCCCGGCCCCTTGCCCGGTCCAGTGCGACGTCGGTATCGGCGACGTGCAGCATCAGACTCACCGAGACGGATTGCGGTGCAGGACCTTTCAACCCCATCTCGGGAAACTCGTCGGCCAGGTACAGTGTGCCGCCCCTGATCGAGAGCTCGGCGTGCCCGATGCGGCCGTCGTCCATCACGAGCGGCTCGCCGGCCACCTCGGCGCCGAACGCGTCGACGTACCAGTCGATCGCCGCCCGCGCGCCTGCGACCGCGAGGTAGGGCAAGGCGGCGGAGCGGGGAGGGGCCGCAGGCGCAGGGCTGCTCGATTCGTTGAGCGCGGCGATGGCCGCCTCGGTACCACTCATGACGATTCCTTCCGTTCGTTCGGGTAGGGATAGCGCGGATTCGAGGCGCGCGCGCAGCCGCGCGGCGAACACCGGATCGGGCTGGACCGGAAGGTCGTCGCCGCGCAGCACGGTCAGCGGATCGTGGCCGTTGAAACTCATGACGCCCCTCCTTCCGGGTATTGCGATCTGAACGCTCGACGGGCCCGCACCAGCAGAGCTTCGGTGGCGTGCACGGTGCGACCGATCAGCTCGGCGCACTCGGGCACCGAACGGTCGTCCAGGTAGCGAAGCGCCAGCACCGCGCGGTGATGTTCGGGCAGTCGGGCCAGCACGCCTTCGGCGACGATGCGGTCGAGCTCGACGTCCCACTGGTCTGCGGGATCCACCGGCTCCGGCAGGTCGGCCACCGGCACGGTGAACCGGTCGTGCCTTCGCCGGTAGTGGTCGGCCAACTTGTGCCGGGCCACCCCGATCAACCACGGCAACGTGATCGACGGCGGGGTGTCCTTCCTCGCGGCGTCCATCGCCGCCAGAAAGGTCTCCGACGTCAGATCCTCTGCCGCGCCACGGTCGGCGCACCGTCTGACGAAGTACCCGTAGACGGCGGGCAGCGCTTCGTCGTACAGCACGAGCAGCGCGCGCTGCGCGTCCTGGGAGTCCGGTTC
Source organism: Mycobacterium sp. (assembly GCF_050701675.1). Lineage (GTDB taxonomy): Bacteria > Actinomycetota > Actinomycetes > Mycobacteriales > Mycobacteriaceae > Mycobacterium. Next base: position 2,137 of record NZ_JBOGDD010001323.1, read on the forward strand.
GGCGCTCACACCCTCATCGTCGCCGTCGGAGCCCCGACTCCGACGCCCGATCTCAAGATTTTGTTCTATCGAGTGCCGCGAGCCCCGCGCTTACGGTGTCGAACGCCTCCCCGAGGGCGGTCTGGAGGGACACGGATTCATCGGCCAACCAGTTCTCGTACGCCGACAACGCGACACCGAGCATCGACCACGCGGTGGTCCTTGGGATCAGGTCGGTGGCCTTGAGCCCGAGGCGCCGGGCGACGAAGTCGGCGACGACGGTGCGCCAGCCCGCATACATCGTCATCGAATGGGCCTGCAGCGCCGCCGTCTCCAGGATCACGCGCATGCGCTGGCGGTGATGCGCGGTCTCGGCTTCGTCGAAACTGTTGAACGCCAACAACGCCGAGCGTAGGGCGACGTTGGTGGGGGCGTCGCTGGGGACCTCGTTCAGCAGGTTGCGCATGTGATCGAGGTGCCCGTCGAAGTCGCCCCACGGGATGGCGTTCTTGGTCGGGTAGTACCGGAACAGGGTGCGTCGCGCGATGCCTGCGGCGCGTGCGACGTCGTCGACGCTGACTTCGTCGAACCCGCGCTCGGCGAAGAGGTCGAGCGCCACGCTGGTGATGTGGTCCCCGGTGGTGGACCGTCGCCGACCTACCCGATTGGCGGGTTCACGACTCATCAGACGACCCGCCCTTCCGTTTCGGCACTCGATGCCATATTCTTGCGATCTCGATCACGATTGTCGAGACCCACGAAACCGGAAGGACGTAAGTCATGGAGCCGAATCAGCAGGTTGAAACCGAAGCCGAGCTCGTCACCGAGTCCCTCGTCGAAGAGGTCTCGATCGACGGTATGTGCGGGGTTTACTGACGGTGTCCGCACCTTCAGAGGCGCGAGCCGTTGCCCCGGCGTTCGATCCCGACGTCCGCTGGCGGCTGCACCATCAGGTGGCGGTGCGGCCGGAGCCGTTCGGGGCGTTGCTGTATCACTTTGGCACCCGCAAGCTTTCGTTTCTGAAGAACACGAAGATCGTCGAGGTGGTCAAGTTGCTCGACGCGCATCCAGACGCCAGGTCCGCGTGCCGCGACGCCGGCATCGACGACGCCGACCAGGCGCCCTATCTGCACGCCCTCGGCGTGCTCGTCCAGTCCAACATGCTGGTCCGCGAGGAGAACACATGACCACGATGCAGCCCGTCCCCAGGCTGGTAGAGCAGTTCGAGCATGGCCTCGACGCGCCCATCTGCCTGACCTGGGAGCTGACCTACGCCTGCAACCTGGCGTGCGTGCACTGCCTGTCGTCGTCCGGCAAGCGCGACCCCCGCGAGCTGAGCACGCGCCAATGCATGGACATCATCGACGAGCTCGAGCGCATGCAGGTCTTCTACGTCAACATCGGCGGTGGCGAGCCGACCGTGCGCTCCGACTTCTGGGAGCTCGTCGACTACGCCACCGCACATCACGTCGGCGTGAAGTTCTCGACCAACGGCGTGCGGATCGACAAGAAGGTCGCCGCGAAGCTGGCCGCCAGCGACTACGTCGACGTCCAGATCTCGCTGGACGGCGCCACCGCCGAGGTCAACGACGCCGTCCGCGGTCCCGGCTCCTTCGCCATGGCGGTCCGCGCATTGGAGAACCTGTCAGAGGCTGGGTTCAAGGACGCCAAGATCTCCGTCGTCGTCACTCGCCACAACGTCGGGCAGCTCGACGAATTCAAGGCTCTGGCAGACCAATACGATGCGACCCTGCGCATCACCCGGCTGCGCCCGTCGGGCCGCGGTGCCGACGTGTGGGACGAGCTGCACCCCACCGCCGCCCAGCAGGTCCAGCTCTACGACTGGCTCGTCGCTCGCGGGGAGGGAATCCTGACCGGCGACTCCTTCTTCCACCTGTCCGGGCTCGGGCAGCCGGGCGCGCTGGCCGGCCTGAACCTCTGCGGCGCTGGCCGCGTCGTGTGCCTCATCGACCCTGTCGGCGACGTATACGCCTGCCCGTTCGCCATCCATGACCGCTTCCTCGCCGGAAACATCCTGCGCGACGGCGGTTTCGACAACGTATGGAAGTACGCGCCACTGTTCCGCGAACTGCGCGAGCCGCAGTCGGCCGGAGCGTGCGCCAGCTGCGACCACTACGACGGCTGCCGCGGTGGCTGCATGGCCGCCAAGTTCTTCACCGGCCTGCCGATGGACGGCCCCGACCCCGAGTGCGTGGTGGGTTACGGCGAGCCCGCGCTGGCACTGGAGCGTGACAAGCCCAAGCCCAGCGGCGACCACTCCCGCACCGGAGCCCGCAAGGGGCCCATCCCGCTGAAGCTCCTCACCCGACCGCCCCAAAAGTTCTGCAACGAAAGTCCCGTCTGATCATGGCTCGCGAAAAATGGTTCGAAACCGTATCCATTGCCCAGGAACGGGCGAAGAAACGGCTGCCCAAATCCGCCTACTCCGCGCTGCTCGGAGCCAGCGAGAAGGGGGTGACGGTCTCCGACAACGTCGAATCGTTCTCCGAACTCGGATTCGCCCCACACGTGGTCGGTGTGGTCGAAAAGCGCGATCTTTCGACAACCGTTATGGGGCAGGACATCTCGCTGCCGGTGATCATCTCGCCGACGGGTGTGCAAGCCGTCGACCCCGACGGTGAGGTGGCGGTCGCGCGGGCCGCGGCCGCCCGCGGCACCGCCATGGGCCTGTCGTCGTTTGCGAGCAAGCCCATCGAGGACGTCGTGGCCGTCAACGGCAAGATCTTCTTCCAGATCTACTGGCTCGGCGGTCGCGACGCGATCCTCGAGCGGGTGCAACGTGCCAAGGAGGCCGGAGCCGTCGGGCTGATCGCCACCACCGACTGGAGCTTCTCCCACGGCCGGGACTGGGGCAGCCCGAAGATCCCCGAGCAGATGAACCTGCGCACCATGCTGAAGATGGCCCCCGAGGTCATCACCAAGCCGCGCTGGCTGTGGGACTTCGGCAAGGCGATGAGCCCGCCGGACCTGCGGGTACCGAACCAGGGCAAGCGTGGCGAGGCCGGGCCGCCGTTCTTTCAGGCCTACGGCGAATGGATGGGCACACCCCCGCCCACCTGGGAGGACATCGCCTGGCTACGGGACCAGTGGGACGCGCCCTTCATGCTCAAGGGCATAGTCCGGGTCGACGACGCCAAACGCGCTGTGGACGCGGGTGTTTCGGCGATCTCTGTGTCCAATCACGGCGGTAACAACCTGGACGGCACCCCGGCCGCGATCCGTTGCCTGCCCGCCGTTGCCGCCGCAGTCGGCGATCAGGTTGAGGTTTTGCTCGACGGTGGCATCCGGCGCGGCAGCGACGTCGTCAAGGCACTCGCATTCGGTGCACGCGCGGTCATGATCGGCCGCGCGTATCTGTGGGGCCTGGCCGCCGAGGGACAACCCGGCGTCGAGAACGTGCTCGACATCATGCGCAGCGGCATCGACTCCGCACTGATGGGCCTCGGCAAGGCCTCCATCCACGACCTCGTTGCTGACGACGTGCTGACGCCAGCCGGGTTCACCCGTGCCCTCGGCGTGCCCCCGGCCGAGGGCGCTTAGCCTCCGACGCCGCCGTTGCCTGGTCCCGGTGGGGCGGGCGGTGCTGACGAGGCGGACGGGATGACAGGGCCGCAGCGCAGGTGAACCCGGCGGAACGAATCGATGGGCAAACACCAACAATCGGCGCACACCAGGTGAATTCGGCCTACCATCGGCGGGTGGACTTCCCCAGCGCGCTCGGGAACTCAACGGCGAGGCAGCTCCGCGATCTGTCGCCTGCGTTGATCATCCCGCTCGGCTCGACCGAGCAGCATGGGCCACACCTGCCGGTGGACACCGACACCCGGATAGCGTCCGCGGTGGCCTGCGCGGTTGCTGAGCGACTCGCCGGTGATTGGATGCTGGCGCCCGCGATCGGCTATGGCGCCAGCGGGGAGCACCAGGGATTCCCAGGCACGGTTTCGATCGGCACTTCTGTGCTGCAGCTCTTGCTGGTGGAGTACGGCAGGTCGGCGTGCGACTGGGCGTCGCGGCTGGTCTTCGTCAACGGCCACGGAGGCAACGTTGCCGCCGTTGCTGCGGCCACCTCGTTGCTGCGCGAGGAGGGTCGGGACGTCGCGTGGTGCGCCTGCAGCGTTCCCGGTGCGGACGCCCACGCCGGTCACACCGAAACGTCTGTATTGCTACATATTTCACCAGAGGCCGTCCACACCGCGGAGTGGGTGGCGGGCAATCAAGCTCCGCTCGCCGACCTGATGCCGCAGCTGCGCGCCGGCGGTGTCGCGGCGGTCAGCACGGTCGGGGTGCTGGGGGACCCCACCACCGCGTCCGCGGTCGAGGGTGCGCGTATCTTTGCTGAGATGGTCGACTCCTGCAGCCGCCGCGTGGCGGCTTGGACTCCCGGCCACGGGGGGTTGTTGCAGTGACGGGGCCACGACTGCCCGATGGATTCGCCGTGCAGGTGGACCGGAGGGTGAGGGTGCTTGGGGAGGGGTCGGCGCTTCTCGGCGGATCGCCCACCCGACTCCTGCGCCTGGCGCCGGCTGCGCAGACCATGCTCAACTGCGGTCGGCTCGAGGTACACGACGCGCAGAGCGCGCAACTGGCGCGCACCCTTCTCGATGCGACCGTCGCGCATCCCCGCCCCGCCACCGGCCCGTCGCACCGGGACGTCACCGTCGTCATCCCCGTGTTGGACAACGCCGTTGGGCTCAATCGGCTGATGCAGACCCTGCGTGGCATGCGTGTCGTGGTGGTCGACGACGGGTCCTCACAGCCCATTGAGGTCAGCGACTTCCCCGGCCACCGCTGCGACATCCGGGTGCTGCGCCACGCCACCAGCAAGGGCCCGGCCGCCGCGCGCAACACCGGACTGGCCGCCTGTGAGACCGACTTCGTCGCATTCCTCGACTCCGACGTGGTGCCGCGTCGGGGCTGGCTGGAAGCGCTCCTTGGACACTTCTGCGACCCCGCCGTGGCTCTTGTCGCGCCGCGCATCGTCGGCTTGCACGAGCCGCAGAATCTGGTGGCGCGGTACGAGGCGCTGCGGTCCTCCCTCGACCTCGGTCAACGGGAGGCGCCGGTGGTTCCGTACGGCACCGTCTCCTACGTTCCGAGCGCGGCCATCATCTGCCGTCGACAAGCACTGGATCAGGTGGGCGGGTTCGACGAGTCCCTCAGATCCGGTGAGGACGTCGACCTGTGCTGGCGCTTCATCGAAGCGGAAGCCCGGCTCCGCTACGAGCCCATCGCACTGGTCGGGCACGATCACCGGACCCATCTGCGAGACTGGTTTGCGCGCAAGGCATTCTACGGCTCCTCCGCGGCGCCACTGGCGATCCGGCACCCTGGCAAGACCGCCCCCCTGGTGCTGTCCGGGTGGACGCTGCTGGTCTGGATCCTCCTGGCGATGGGTTCCGGCATTGGCTACATCGCCTCGACGGTCGTCGCCCTCATCACCGGCCGCAAGATCGCCAAGGCACTGAACTCGGTGGACACCGAACCGAAGGAGGTGGCGGCCGTCGCGGCTCAGGGGCTGTGGTCGGCCGCCCTGCAATTGTCCTCGGCGATCTGTAGGCACTACTGGCCCATCGCCCTCGTCGCCGCCATCCTGTTCCGGCGGTGTCGGCAGGTGGTGCTCGTCGCCGCCGTGGTCGACGGAGTGGTCGACTGGATCGCCAGGAACGGCAACGCCGACGATGACACCCAACGCGTCGGGCTGTTCGCCTATCTCCTGCTCAAGCGGCTCGACGACATCGCGTACGGCCTCGGCCTCTGGACGGGTGTGCTGCGTGAGCGGCACCTCGGCGCACTCAAGCCGCAGATCCGAACCTGAAGCGCACATTGCATTCTGACGTCCTGATCGTCGGCGCCGGCAGCGCTGGATGCGTTCTAGCCGAGCGCCTTTCACGAGACCCACAGCGGACCGTGACCGTCGTCGAGGCAGGCCCCGGTCCGGCCGACCCGCGGGTAATGGACCAGATC
>NZ_JBOGDD010001324.1:0-1878 GCF_050701675.1 Mycobacterium sp.
CGGCAGTTCGGGTGCGACGGTGATCTGCCGAAGGACACCTCCCGCCGCGTCGAGGAGAACGTCGATGGTTTCTCGGGTTGGATCGATGAGGAATTGGGGCTCGTGGGCGCCGCGGTTGTGGGCGGAGAGGAAGGGGCCTTCGAGGTGGGCGCCGAGCACGAGGGGGTCGTCGGCCATCACCGTGCGGATGGCGGCGAGTGAGGCGGTCAGGGCGTCGATGGGGTTTGCGACGAGACTGAGCACCGATCTGATGGTGCCGTGTTGGCGGTGCATGGCCAGGGCGGTGCGGATCGCATCGGGTCCGTCGTCGAAGGCGCCGCCAGCGCCTCCGTGTCCGTGGAGATCGATGAATCCGGGTACGAGGATGGCATCACCGAGATCGATGACGAGGGGGGGTGCCGGCGCGTCTGGCCCGCTGCCGACCGCGCGGATGGTGTCACCGACGATGAGCACCCAAGCGTCGTGCACGTCGAGCTGACTGTCCACTGCCCGGGCCGCGCGCAGAAGTACGGTCGCGCACCGATCAGCGGTCACTGGTTGCGCTGGCACGGGGCTTGTTGGCGTAGGTGTATCGGTAGTAGTCCGCGAGTCGGAGTCCAGTGGCCGCGTCCTCGTCGACGACCACGGTCGCGCGTTCGTGCAATTGCAGGACGCTGCCGGGGACGAACGACGACAGCGGTCCTTCGACCGCAGCCCTGATCGCGTCGGCCTTCGCGGAGCCATGGGCGACGAGGACCAGCTCGCGCGCCTCGCGGATCGTGCCGAGGCCCTGGGTCATACAGTGCGTCGGGACTTGGTCAACGTCGTCGAAGAAGCGGGCGTTGGCCTCCCGCGTGGACGGGGCCAGGGTCTTGACCCGAGTGCGGGAGGCGAATGAGGACGTCGGCTCGTTGAACCCGATGTGGCCGTTGACGCCGATGCCGAGGATCTGTACGTCGATCCCGCCCGCAGCGCGGATCGCCGCGTCGTACTCCTGCGCCGCGGACTCAAGATTCTCGGCGCGACCGTCGGGCACCTGCACCCGCGTCGGGTCGAAGCCGAGCGGATTGGTGACGTCGCGGGCAATGACGCTGGCGTAGGACTCGGGGTGGTCAAGCGGGATGCCGACGTACTCGTCGAGCGCGAATCCGCGGGCCTGTACAAACGAGATTTCATCGGACTCGACGCGACGACGGAGTTCGGTGTAGGTGCCCTGCGGGCTGGAGCCAGTCGCGAGACCGATGACGGCAGTAGGCTTCTTCGCGACGAGGGAGGCGATCAGGCCCGCGGCAACTCGACCGGCCTCGGCTGGAGTGGGCACGATGACGATCTCCATCTGACGGTTACGGCTCGATGGGGCGGACCCGCCCGGCGTACTGGGCTTCGAGGACTTCATTGGCCGTGTCGCCGTCGGGCAGGTTCATCGAGCGGTACACGGGAGGACGCTTTCCCGCGTCGACATACTTGCGGCAGATGCCTTCGGTGAGGAGTTCGACGATGACGACGCCTGCCAGGGATGAGATCGCCCCGGTGCGAGTGCCGTCCGAGAGCTCCAAGGCGGCGTCACCGGCCGGGGCGCCGGTGTCGATGACGACGTCGCCGTATTCGTAGAGCTTCATGCCGGATGCCGATCGTGCGGCGACTTGGGTGCTGTGCTCCATGGAGGTAATCACGACGAGTGGGTGGCCGCGCTCCTTGACCAGGCGGGCCATCTCGACGACGGAGCCGTTGATGCCGGAGTTCGAGACGATGAGGAAGGCGTCCTCGGGCAGCGCCCCGGTGAGGTCCAGGACAGACTGCGCGAATGCGGGCTTGCGCTCCAGAGTCGGGTCGAGAAGGTCCTTGGGGTGCAGTTCACCGTAGGTCGACAAGTCGCTGATCCGGACCAGGTTCACCGGC
>NZ_JBOGDD010001325.1:0-4526 GCF_050701675.1 Mycobacterium sp.
CCCGAGAAGCGCCCATCGGTGACCAGAGCCACCGTGTCGGCCAGCCCCATCCCGACGACGGCGGCCGTGGCGCCCAACATCTCGCGGAATCCAGGGCCACCGCGGGGACCCTCGTTGCGAATCACCACGACGTCACCCGGGCTGATTTGGCCGCCGTGAATGGCGACGATGGCCTTTTCCTCGTCCTCGAAGACTCGCGCCGGCCCACGGTGCTGATGCAGCGCTTTCGGAACGCCGCCGATCTTGACGATCGAACCGAGCGGGGCCAGGCTTCCGAACAGCACGCGCAGCCCGCCGGTCGGGGACACGGGCTCATCGACTGGCGCGATGACGCCGCCGATTGGTTGGGGAATGGGTACCTCGATCGGTGCGATACGCGGGTTGTCTTCGAGATGGTCGCGGAGCTCCTCGAGCACAGCCTGGACTCCACCGCCGCGATGGAACTCCGGCAGCGAGATATCACCGGAGGGACGAAGCGGTACGAGTGTTGGAGTGGACAAGGCTAATTCGTCGAATTCTTGCCAGGTGAAGGCTACGCCAGCCTCGTGTGCGATTGCGGGGAGATGCAGTGAGATATTGGTCGAGCCGCACACCGCCAAGGCGACCCGTGCGGCGTTGCGGATGGCACAGTCGGTGACGATGCTCTTGATCGTCAAACCCCGTTCGATGAGCTTCGTTATTGCGACACCGCTGTCGTAGGCGAGTCGGAGCTGTTCGGCCGACCCTGCCACCACGGTCGACACCCCTGGCAGCGAAAGGCCCATTGCCTCCGCGCACATGGCCATGGTGTTGCCCGTGTACGCGCTGGCGCCGCCGCCCGCGCCGGGCATTTGCGCGAACTCGAGTTGGCTCAGTTCATCCTCGGTGATCTTCCCGCTGTGATATTCGCCGATGGCCTCGAATACGGTCTCCCAGGACAGCTCGCGTGCTCCGATCCTGCCGGTTTCGGTGGTGCCCGTGTAGACGTACACCGTCGGAAGATCCACGCGAAGGCTTCCCATGATCATCGCCGGCGTGATCTTGTCGCCGCCGGCGATCAAGACAGCGGCGTCGAAGGCATGCGCCTGAAGCATGATCTCCACGGAGTCAGCGACGGTTTCCCGCGAAGGCAGCACGTAGCGCATGCCGTCGGACGCCTCACTCAAGACGTCGGTCGCGTGAATGACGTTGAACTCCATCGGTGTAGCGCCGCCCGCAATGATGCCGTCCTTGACACGCTTGGACACCTTGTCCAGATACACGTTCTCGTCGGCGATTTCGTTCCAGGTATTCACCACCGCGACCAGCGGCCGACGCAGCTCTGCAGCCGTACGACCGGTTCCGTACCACCAAGAGCGGGCGAACGCGCGGTCAGGACCTTGGTAGCGAACTTCACTTCGACGAGGCGATGTCATGTGACGCACGCTACAATCGCCGAATGTTAAATGTCAACATTTTTCATCAATCGATGAGATGCCGCGTCTCTGCGCCCCGGATGGTCTGGTCGCAAACTTGACTCTCCCCCAAGGGGAGGGATCAGGTTGGTCGGCGTGCGGACAACCATCGATCCATACCCGCCCGGTATCGGCGATGCGCGAGTGCACCCTCCAACCATTAGCGCCAGCCACTCCTGAAGGGCACCACGAATGACGAGCACTCCAATGCCGAACCCGTTCACCGAATTCGAGGGCAAACGCGCACTCATCACCGGGGGCACCCGCGGCATCGGCCGCGCCATCGCGGACCGGTTACTCGCGGGCGGCGCCACGGTCGCAGTGGCCGCGCGCAGCACCCCGGAGGACATCGGCGGGCTCGTCGTCATCGAGGCGGACGTGTCGACCACTGACGGAGTTTCCGCACTTGCCAAACGGACCCTCGATCAGCTCGGCGGTATCGACTACATCGTGCACAACGTCGGCGGATCGACCCAGGCCAAGGGTGGATCGACCACCGTCTCCGACGAGGACTGGCAATACGCCTTCGACAGCAATCTGTTCACCGCGGTACGCCTGGACCGCGAACTGGTACCCACCCTGCTCGAGCAGGGCTCCGGGTCGATCGTGCACATCACCTCGATCCAACGGCGCACCCCGTTGCCGGCCTCCCTGCCCTACGCCGCGGCCAAGGCGGCTCTGACCAACTACAGCAAGGCCTTGGCCAACGAGCTTGCGCCGAGCGGCATCCGGGTGAACGCCGTCGCCCCCGGCTACGTCGAGACCGAGGCCGCCCACAGGATGGCCGAGGAAACCGCCGCGCACGATGGCACCGACATCGACGCCGCCCGCGAAAAGATCATGGCCTCCATCGGCGGCATCCCCATCGGCCACCCCGGCCGCCCGCAGGACATCGGCGAACTGGTGGCATTCCTGCTGTCCGACCGGGCGGCGTACCTGGTCGGCGCCGAGTACGTCGCCGACGGCGGCAGCATCCGCACCGTCTGAGCGTCAACATGATTGGAGACTGACACGACACATCCCGTGATCGACGGGCACTTGCGCGAATCTGGCGCAAGCTGGAAGCCGCTCAAGCCTCACCCAAGGCTGGCTCGAACGCCGCTCACCACTGATCCCAGTGGATGAAGGATTCGGCAGGCGCCCTACGGGCCGGCCGGAAGTCGCTGCCCACCGTATGGGCGATCGGAGACAGCGCACCCTGAACGACGGTCTCGTACGGGAGGCCGAGCACCTCGGACACTTCACGTTCATAGCTCAGATGTGCGGTCGTCCAGGCCGTGCCCAATCCACGCTCCCGTGCGGCAAGCATGAAACTCCAGAACGCCGGAAACACCGATCCCCACGCCCCCGCCTGGCCGCGGACGTCGTCCAGCTCCGCACGAGAGTCCACCCGCACACAAGGAATGACCAGCCACGGCGCTTCGTGCAGCCGCGAGACCAGATGATCCAGGCTGGCCGCGATCCGCTGCCAGCCTGCCGGCGATGCATCCCGCGTCACGTGTCCCCCGGGCTGCCCTACCTGCAGACCTGCCAGCCACCAACGGGCGACGGCCTCCTTTGCGGCAGTGTCACCGACGAAGACGAAATCCCACCGTTGGCGATTTCGGCCGCTGGGCGCCTGGCTCGCGATGCGCACACAGTCCTCGAGTACCGCTCGCTCCACCGGCCGGGAGAAATCAAGCCGCCTTCGCACGGCGCGCGTGGTGGTCAACACTTCGTCCGCCAATAGGCCCAAACCTGCATCGGATGTCATCCCTGCGACAACGTCGAATCGGTGTGGAGCGTTCCTCACACCACGGCGTTCGGGAACCGTTCCCGGTTGTGCCGAATCTCCTCGCGGTGTTCGGAAGCCCAGTGCGCCAGACCGAGCACGATTGAGAGCAGCGACTCGCCGAGTGACGTCAGTTCGTACTCGACTCGCGGAGGTACTTCCGGGTAGGCGGTGCGGGTCACCAGGCCGTCCCGCTGCAGCTGCTTGACCGTCACGGTCAACATCCGCTGCGAAATGCCCGGGACCTGTGCCAGTAGCTCGCTGTAGCGAAGCGGTCCGGTCGCCAGGGTGCCGATGCACAACACCGTCCACTTGTCTCCGATGCGGCTCAGGATCTCGCGAACGAACGGGCCGTCGTCGCCAACGCGATCACACGGCGCGACGGTGGTGGGCTCCATTGGTTACCTCCATGGGCGCTACGGACTTCAACATGCCTTTTGTAGCGCCAACATAACAGACCTACCATGTGGCTACGCACTATAAGTAGGAATCAACACATCGGAGGCGTTATGGCGACCCTGCTGCACATCGACTCATCGGCTGTCGGCTCAGAATCCGTTTCACAATCCGTTGCGAATCTCATTCGCCAGGAGTGGCGCGGCGACGTCATCTACCGCGACCTCGCCCAGGAGCCGGTAGCGCCCATCACCGCGGCTCAGGTCGCTGCCCGCAATATTCCTTCCGAGGAGCTCTCCACTGAGCTGAAAGAGGCTACCGTCCTTCAGGATCGGCTGATCGAGGAATTTCTCGCGGCTGACGCGTATCTGTTCGCGGTGCCGATGTACAACTATTCCGTGCCTGCTGCGTTCAAAGCCTGGATCGACCAGATCGTCGTACTCGGCAGAACGCTTCCCCTTCCTGGCACTTCGTCACCGACCGCGGGACGCCCGGCAATCGTGGTCTCGGCACGTGGCGGCTTTGGCTACGGCCTGGGTGGGCCCGGTCAGGCCAGGGACTTCGTCCTGCCCTGGCTGCAGCTAATCCTCGGTGACACACTCGGTTTGGATCTACGCTCCATCACTCTCGAGGGAACTCTCGCACCGGTCATTCCAGCATACGAGTCGCTGATCGCGACGTACGAGCAGTCGCTTCGCGACGCGGAGGATCAGGCTCGCCACGAGGCGCGGAACCTGACCGAACACCTGGCTGCCTGAGCCGCGGGCGCGTCGACTCTCTAGGTCATTCGCCGAGAACCCGGGAGGCTGCGCTCCAGTACGACAACTCGTCGCCTTTGGTGGCCAGCCGGATCGTCTTGCCGTATCCATACTCGGCCAGTGTCTCGGGAGCATGTTCGCGGCCGAATCCGCTGTGTCCGACGCCAC
>NZ_JBOGDD010001326.1:0-3339 GCF_050701675.1 Mycobacterium sp.
TCGAGCCGGTTGAAGCGGTCGGTGAAGGTGCCGAAGTCGTAGCCGAGCGAGTCGTGCTCGTGCTCGTACCAGCCGGTGCCGATGCCGAGGATCGCTCGGCCCTGACTGATCACGTCCAAGGTGGTGATCTCCTTGGCCAGCAGGGTCGGATTGCGGTAGGTGTTGCCGGTGACCAGGGTGCCGAGTTGCACCTTCTCGGTCGCGACCGCGAGGGCGCCGAGCGCCGTATACGCCTCGAGCATCGGCTGATCGGGGGTGCCGAGCCCGGGCAGTTGGTAGAAGTGGTCCATCAGGAAGACGGAGTCGAAGCCGGCCGCTTCGGCTTCCTGCGCCTGGGCGATGACCGTGGGGAAGAGCTGGTCGATTCCGGTGCCGTAGGAGAAGTTGGGGATCTGGAGTCCAAGTCGAATCGTCACGAATTCGACCCTAGCCACGACTAAACGGAACCGGAACCCCGTTTCGCTGACCGCGAAGTGGGAATAAAACCAGTGGTCAGGCGAAGTGGGTCAACGCGCCATGGCTGACGTGCAGGGTCTGCCCCGTGATGTGCCTGGCTGCGGGCGTCGTGAGGAACAACGCCAGCCGGGTGATCTCGGCAGCCACCGACGGGGAGGTCGTGGCGACGCCGTCGTAACCCGGTTCCGCACCCCGGCCCGAGGCGACGGCGTTGAGCGTGATGCCCCGAATTCCGAAGTGTGTGGCTTGTCCCGCAGTCCAATTCGACAACGCCGCCTTGACGGCGGCCTCGGGGCTGCCCTCGGTCGAGTTGTCGCCAACCACGTTGATGATCGACCCGCCCGAGCGCAGCTGGTCGCCGAGGATCTGCACCGTGAGAACGGCGGACAGCACGGTGGCGTCCAGTGCCGTACGCCACGCTGCCGCGCGCTCGGTCAACGTGTAGGTGCGGGGATCGCCACCGTCCCAGCGATGCGCGGGCACGTTCACGATGGTGTCGAGGTGGTGGGGAATCTGGGCGCGAGCCTCTTCGAGGCTGGCCGGATTGGTGTTGTCGAAGACGATCGAGTCGACGTCCAGTTCCTTGGCGGCGACCTCGAGGTCGGCACGGCGGGAGCCCGCGATCATCACGTGGTACCCGGCGTCGCGGAACCCCTCGGCGATGACGCGGCCGAGCTCCGTATCGCCGCCGGTGAGCAGCACATCCTTCACCACGACCTCCTCGTGTTCGACGCTGAACCCAGCGAGTCGCCGATCATGTTACTGGACAGTAGCTAGCAGAGGAAACGCGCCACGCGGTGAACGAAGGACACGCGCGCAGGGGTGACTTAGGGTTTGGAACCGTGGCAAAACCCCCGAAATTCGTCTGCGCCCTTTCGGCGCTGCTCCTCGTCGTTCTCACCGCATGCGGGTCGGGCGCTCAGAGCGGCACGTCCAGCAGTGGCGGCGCGCCTGCCGGCGGCAAGCTCGTCGTCTTCGCAGCGGCCTCGCTGCAGAAGACGTTCACCGACATCGGCGAGCAGTTCAAGACCGACAATCCCGGCTGGTCGGTCGACTTCACCTTCGCCGGATCCTCCGACCTCGTCACCCAGTTGACCCAGGGCGCCAAGGCCGACGTCTTCGCATCCGCGGACACCAAGAACATGGACAAGGCCAGCAAGGCCGGACTGGTCGAAGGCGACCCGGTGACCTTCGCGTCGAACACCCTCGTCATCGTGACCGCGCCGGGAAACCCGAAGAAGGTGGCGTCCTTCGCGGATCTGGCCAAGCCGGATCTGAGCGTCGTCGTGTGCGCACCGCAGGTGCCGTGCGGTTCGGCGACCAAGACGGTCGAGCAATCCGCCAAGGTGACGCTCAACCCGGTGAGCGAGGAATCGTCGGTGACCGACGTGCTGACGAAGGTGACCACCGGACAGGCCGACGCCGGGGTCGTCTACGTCACCGACGCGCTCGGGGTGGGCGACAAGGTCACTGAGGTCGACTTTCCGGAGTCGTCGTCGGCAGTGAACACCTATCCGATCGCCGTGCTGAAGACGGCGGCCAACGCAGACCTGGCCAAGAAGTTCGTCGAGCTGGTGACGGGCGAAGCGGGACAGAAGATTCTGCTCAAGGCGGGCTTCGCCAAGCCTTGAGGAGTTCGGGCGGCCTGCCGCGCTGGATCTACGTGCCCGCCGTGATCGGTGCGGCCTTCGTGGTGTTGCCGCTCGTCTCGGTAGCGATCAAGGTCGACTGGTCGCAGTTCATCTCGCTGATCACCAGTCAATCGTCGGTGACCGCGCTCTTGCTCAGCTTCAAGACGTCGGCCGCCAGTACGACGCTGTGCATCGTGCTCGGGGTGCCGATGGCAATGGTGTTGTCTCGCAGCAACTCCCGCGGGGTGCGCTGGGTTAGGCCGCTGATCCTACTTCCGCTGGTGCTGCCTCCGGTGGTCGGCGGCATCGCGCTGCTGTACGCCTTCGGTCGCCTCGGACTGCTCGGTAGATACCTCGACGCGGCGGGAATTCAGATCGCGTTCACGACGACCGCGGTGGTGCTGGCTCAGACGTTCGTGTCGCTTCCATTCCTGGTCATCGCGCTCGAAGGCGCCGCCCGCACCGTCGGCGCCGACTACGAGGTGGTGGCCGCCACGCTGGGTGCCAGGCCGACCGCGGTGTGGTGGCGGGTCACGTTGCCTCTGCTGGCTCCCGGGCTGGCGTCGGGCGCGGTGCTGGCCTTCGCACGGTCGCTCGGCGAGTTCGGTGCGACGCTGACGTTCGCCGGCTCGCGCGAAGGCGTGACCCGCACCCTCCCGCTGGAGATCTATCTCCAGCGGGAGGTCGATGCGGACGCCGCGGTGGCACTGTCGGTGCTGCTCGTCGCGGTTGCCGCCGTCGTCGTGGTCGGGCTCGGCAGCCGCAGGATCAGGGTGGGTGGAGCCAGTGGTTGGCAGTAACCCATGAGTGGCGTCGACCTGCGGGCGGTCGTCGAGAGTAGGGGCCTCGACGTCCGGTTCACCGTGGCGCCCGGCGAGGTGTTGGCGGTGCTCGGCCCCAACGGCGCGGGCAAGTCCACCGTGCTGCACGTCATCGCAGGCCTGGTGCGGCCCGACTCCGGATCGGTCCGCGTCGGCGACCGGACCCTCACCGACACCACCGCAGGCACCCACGTCGGCACCCACGACCGCAGGGTGGGACTGCTGATGCAGGATCCCCTGCTGTTTCCCCATCTGTCCGTCGTTGCCAACGTCGCGTTCGGTGCTCACAGTGGAAAGGGGCTGTCGCGCAAGGCTTCCCGATCCTCAGCGGAACGCTGGCTCGCAGAGGTGGAGGCCGACGACCTGGCGGATCGCAGACCGCGTCAACTGTCCGGCGGCCAGGCGCAGCGCGTTGCACTGGCGCGCGCTCT
>NZ_JBOGDD010001327.1:0-13611 GCF_050701675.1 Mycobacterium sp.
GGCCTCGTCCACCGGGTTCATTGCGGGAGCAGCCGTCTCATTCGGTGACGGTGCTCGACGCCCCCATGAACGGCCGCAGTTCGAGCCACTCGTGGATCGGCTTGCCGCCCGCGCCGGGCGCCGCGGACAATTCACCGGCCAGTTCGACGGCGCGCCCGTACGAGTCGACGTCGATGATCATGAAGCCCGCGATCAGGTCCTTGGTCTCCGCGAACGGGCCATCGGTGACGGGCGGCTTGCCCTCGCCGGCGTAGCGGACCCAGGCGCCCTCCGACGCCAACGCCTGGCTGTCGACGTACTCGCCGCTGTCTCGCAGGCGGTCCGCGAAGTCCTCCATGTACTGGATGTGCGCCTCGATCTCGGCCGGTGTCCACTGGTCCATCGGCACGTCGTTGACGGCGGCCGGCGCTCCCCGGTAGTGCTTGAGGAACAGGTACTTGGCCATGATGTTCTCCCTTCAGAGTGCGACCCTAGTTGGTCGCTCACCCCTGGGACGGAGCCGTCACGACGTCCTCGACATCCGCCGTCGAGCTTTTTCGAGCCCGTCGTTCGACAAGCCGTCTCGATCACGCCGCCGCGCCGACTCGAGTCGTCTGCTTCACCGCGGTCATCAGCACCGCCACCAGCCCGACCGCCGCTGCGACGTAGAACCAGCCCAGGGGCGCCTGTGACCGCTCGGGCAGCCAAGCCATCAGCGCCATCGCGAGGGTGATCGTTGCGTAGCAGAATGTGCTGATCAAGCCCGTGACAAGTCCGATGTTGCGCGAGAACACGCCCATCGCCAGACCCTTGGTCAGCGGGTCGAGCACTCCGATGCTGAGCAATGCCAGCGCAGCGCCACCGGTGATCGCCCACGCGGAGAGTCCAACGAACTGCGCGGAGACCAGCATGACCACACCGGCCAGCGCGAGGACCGCGGATCCGCCGATGGCCAGCCGCCGCGTGGTGGTCCGCCGGGCCAACGCCCCGCATGTCGCCGCGCCGAAGAAGTTTGCGGCGCCAACCCCGAGGGCGACGAACCCGTAGGTGGCAGAGGAGAATCCGAGGCCGGTCTGGTAGAGGAAGGGGCCAACGACACCGAACACCGTCTGAGCCGCCGCGACCAGACCGAACATCGTCGCGAAGGCGACGAAGGATCGATTGCGCATCGCCTCCCCCAAGACGCCAGCCGCGGCTCGCAGGTTGATCGGCGATCGGCGGTCGTGCTGCAGCGTTTCCGGCAACACCATGACGACCAGGAGCCCGACGGTCGCAGTCAAGGCCGCAAGCACCACGAACACCAGCCGCCACGACCCGAACTGCGATATGAAACCGCCGACGGCCGGCGCGACCACCGGAGCTGCTCCCCATGCCGCACCGAGCAGGCCCAGGACCGAAACCAGCTTGGCGCCACGGAAGCAGTCCGCCGCGATGGTGGCGGCCAACAACAGGCACGTCCCCGCGCCGAGACCTTGCAGAAGCCGCAGCCCGATCATCAGCGGCAGGTTGCCTGCCAGCGCGCAGCCAATGCTCGTCAACGTCATCAATCCAAGACCGGCCATCAGCACGCGCTTGCGTCCGATTGCGTCGGCGATCAGTCCAGCGGGCAACACCACCAGCGCCATGCCCAACACGTAAGCGGTGACGGTGTTCTGGACGAGGGTGTTCGACGCCGCGAACTGCTCGGCGATCTTGGGCAGCGCGGGCGTGTAGAGGTCGAAGGCAACCTGTTCGAGGGGGGCGACCAGAAGCAGGACGCCGATGAGTCGCCGGGCGGCGGAACCGCTCCACTCCCGCGGGCGTTGGGCATCTCGATGTGCGTTTTCAGATCGTCGGCCGGGAAGAATGCCGCTGTCCGACGTGCTGCTTGGAAAAGGCTTGCATGGCAATGTCGTTGACATCGAAAGGCTCCGTTCTCGGCGGTCACCTGTGGTGGTGTGACTTCGAAATTACGGAGGTCGGTCGACGGTGTCGTGCTTGTGTGCACTACTCGCGCAAGCATCGTTAGGCGCCCTTGTACGCATTGTGCTCACGCCCGAAACTCCGGTTCAGGCGATGAGCTGGCTCCGCTGGGCCGAGAGGCGCCGGGGGCAAACCGATCGATCTATTGTTGACAAACCTACGCCCCGGAACCTACGCCCCGGATACTCTCCCAGCAGCAGCCCTGCCCGCTCTGCCGAGAGGACGCCGTGACCGAACTGGCGCAAGCGCTCGTCGGGGGAATTCTCATCGGTGGTCTGTATGTCGCCATCAGCATCGGCTTCTCGATGTCGTTCGGCGTTCTCGACGTCGTCGACCTCGCGGTCGGGATGTGGGTGGTTCTCGGCGCGTTCGCGGCGATCGTGGCCAGCGACATGCTGCGGATCGACGCGTTCGCACTGCTCCCGGCGGTGTTCGTCGTCTTCGGAGTCGTTGGCTGGCTCATCGCGCCCCTGATCTATCGGGTCCGGACCAGCAAGTACGCACTGCCGGCGCTGATGGGGCTGGCGTTCACCTTCGGGCTCGCCACGCTGATCCGCGGCGGCCTGCTCACGGCGTTCGGTTACACCCCGCGCACCGTGTGGACCGACCTCTTCCCCGGCAACCTCGAGCTGCTCGGCGTCACCGCACCCACGATTCGGGTGGCCGGCTTCGCCTTTGCATTGGTCGCGACCGGCCTGTTCCTGGTGTTTCTGTTCTATACCCGCACGGGCCTCGCGATCCGGGCCACCGCACAGAGCAAAGAGAACGCCGGGCTGATGGGCATCGACGTCAAGCGGATCAGCAGCCTGGTGTACGCCATCTACACCGCCCTGACCGCGATGGCCGGCGCGCTGCTCGGCGCCATCTACGCGATGACTCCGGAAGTCGGTCTGCGCTACACGCTGTTCGCGTTCTTCGTCGTGGTGCTGGCCGGGCTCGGCTCGGTGGTCGGGGTATTGGCCGCCGGACTGTTCCTCGGCGTGCTGCAGTCGGTGGTCACGACCTACGTCGGCGCCAACTACACACTGCTGGTGGTCTTCGCGGTCTTGTTCATCGCGCTGTTGTTGTTCCCGCAGGGCATCTCGCGACGGGGGCTGGCGTGAGGAGACCCGCCAGACCCGCCTCTGGTGGTAATCCCTTCCTCAACCTCGGCGTGCTCGCCCTCGTCGTCGCGGCGCTCTGTCTGCTGCCGATGATGACCTCGCCGTACTACATCCGGGTAGCCACCGGCGTCGCCTTGTGGGCCGGAATCGCCTTGTCCTGGAACGTGATCTGCGGGTACGCCGGCTACATCAGCTTCGGCCACGTCGCCTTCTTCGGCATCGGCGCCTACACCACGGCGATCCTGATGCAGCCCCAGCACAATTGGAACTTCTGGGCGACCCTTCCGGTCGCAGCCGTCATCGCCGGCGCCGTTGCGGCGCTCGTCGGTTGGCCCGCGCTGCGACTCAAGGGCGCGTACTTCGCCATCGCGACCTGGGCGCTGGCCGAGGCTGTCCGCGAGCTCACCACGATCCTCGACTTCACCGGTGGCTCCGGCGGACTCACCACGCCCATCCGCAACGACGACAACTTCTTCTTCTACACCATGCTCGCCGCCGCGGCGATCGCCTACGCCGTGTGCTATCTGCTGCTGGAACGGTCCCGGTTCGGTTTTCGGGTGAAGGCGGTGCGCGACAACGAGATCGCCGCCCGCGCGCAGGGCATCAACACCACGCTGGTCAAGATCGCGGCGTTCGTACTGAGCGCGATCATCCCGGCCGTGCTGGGTGGCATCAACGCCTACTGGATCACGTTCATCAACCCGCAGAGCGTGCTGAACACCATCATCACCGATCAGCTGGTGGTGATGGTGCTCGTCGGCGGGCTCGGGCACGCGTGGGGTCCGGCGCTCGGCGCGACCGTGTTGTACCTGTTCGACGAGCAGCTCCGGGTCAGCTACGGCGAGACCACCGCATACATCATCATCGTCGGCGCCCTGGTGATGGCGTTCGTGCTGTTTCTGCCCGACGGGCTGGTCAGTCTCGGGCGGCGAGCCCGACGAATGCGCCTGGTACGCCAGCTGCTCGGCCGCGCCCGCGACGACGTCGCGCCCCCGCGAACGGGCAGCGCGACCGAGGAGGCCCGACGATGACGGTGCTGGCGGTTGACGACCTGTTCCGTGCCTTCGGCGGCATCCGTGCCGTCGACGGGGTCACGTTCGACGTCGAGCAGGCCGAGATCGTCGGCATCATCGGGCCGAACGGCAGCGGGAAGAGCACCCTGTTCAACCTGCTCACCGGCGCCCTGAAGCCCGACGCCGGCGCCATCTCGCTGTTCGGCCGGAACATCACCCGGCTCGCTCCGCACAAGATCGCCCGGGCTGGCCTCGGACGCACGTTCCAGATCCCGGCGCTGTTCGTGAACATGACCGTGCGGGAAAACCTGTGGACCTCCGCGGTGCAGTTCGACTGGGACAACGCGCGGGCCGACGCGGACGCGGTGCTGGAGCGCCTCGAGCTCACCCATGTCGCAGAGGATCTCGCCAGCAGCCTGTCCGGCGGTCAGCAGCGGCTACTGGAGATGGGCCGGGTGCTGATGCGCAAGCCGAAGGTCGCGCTGCTGGACGAGGTCGCCGCCGGCGTCCATCCACGACTGCGCCAGATCATGCTCGACGCCATCCGCACCTTGCGTGACGCGGGCACGACGTTCCTGGTGATCGAGCACGACATGGAGCTCGCGCAGGACATCTGCGACCGGATCATCGTGATGGATGCCGGAAAGATCGTGGCGCAGGGCAGCTTTGAGGAGATCTCGCACGATCCGCACGTGATGGAGGCGTATCTGGGGGTGCCGACCAGTGAGTGAGCACCACGACTCCGAGGGCAGCGTCGTCACCGTCGAAGACCTCGACGCGGGGTACGGCAGCGTGCAGATCCTGCACCAGGTGTCGATGACTGCGCGCACCGGCGAGGTCACGTGCATCTTCGGGCCGAACGGCTGCGGGAAGAGCACCCTGCTGAAGGCGATGGTCGGTGTGATCGACCCGTGGGCGGGCAGCGTCACGATGGACGGCGACGACCTCACCCACCTGCCGTCGCATCGCACGCTCGGCCGCGGGCTCGCGATGATGCCGCAGGGCGGCGGCGTGTTCCCCCACCTCTCGGTGCGCGACAACCTCCGTATCGGCGGATATACCATCCGCTCCCGAAAGCGGCTGGACCAGCGGATCGAGGAGCTGCTGACGGACTTCCCGCGACTGCGCGAGCGGTATGGCGTGGCGGCCGGCCAGCTGTCCGGCGGCGAGCAGATGATCCTGTCGATCGCCCGTGCGCTCATCTTGAACCCGCGGTTCCTGCTGTTCGACGAGCCGTCCGCGGGCCTGTCCCCGAAGCTCGTCGGCGATGTCCTGGCGCGCGCCGCCGAACTGTCCCGGCGCGGCGTCGGCGTGATCATGATCGAGCAGAACATCCGCGAGGCGATGCGGGTGGCCGACAGGATGTATGTCCTGGTGGCGGGACACAACCGGTTCGACGGCACCCCGGCCGACGTCGAGGACGACCGCGAACTCATGCACCTCTATCTAGGGGGCCGCTGAACGATGAACGGCTCCCGCCCGCAGCCCGTCAGGGCGACCCGAGAGGAATGATCATGTCCAACAACATCAACCGGCGACTCTTTCTCACCAGAGCCGGCCTCCTCGCGGGTGGTGTGGTGGCCGTGCCCAGCGTGCTCGCTGCGTGCGGCGGCGACACGGGCGGCGGCGGGACGACCGATACGTTCAAGGTCGGCGCCGTGCTCGAGCTGTCCGGCGAATCCGCGACCGGTGGACAGATCGCCCAGCGCGGCTACCAGCTCTGGGCCGACACGGTGAACAAAAAGGGCGGGCTGTCGATCGGCGACAAGAAGTACAAGGTTGACCTGGTCGTGCAGGACTGTAAGAGCGACCCCGCCACCGCCGCCGACGCGACGTCGCGGCTGGCCACCGAGGAAGGCGTGAACGCCATCTTCGGCGCGTACACCAGCGGCGTGCAGATCGCGATGGACCCGATCTGCGCCAAGTACCGGGTGCCGTGCATCGCCGGTTCGGCGGAGTCTCCCAGCATCTGGAAGAAGCAGCCCGCGTTCACCTACGGCGTCATTCCCGCCGTCGACACCACGGCGGCCCGCTCGATCCAGTCGATCGTGGACACCGCGACGCCCAAGCCGACGACGGCGGCCGTGGTCGGTGCCAACGAGCCGTTCTCCGACGACACCGCCCAGGGCTTCCGCAAGGGGGCCGAGGACGCGGGGCTGAACGTCGTGCATTTCTCGCTGTTCCCGCCGAATGCCGACCTGGCGCCGGTCGCCAACGTGGTCGCGGCGCAGCGGCCCGACATCGTGGCGGTCGGCGGCCACGACGTGCTGCTGGTCGACTTCGTGAATGCGATGGCCGCGACCGGCTACACACCGAAGGCCATCATCGAGCACTACGGGATCACCGATGCCTCCTTCGCGAAGGCGCTCGGCCGCCGCGCCGACGGCGTGATGGGGATCTCCGTCTGGTTGCCGACCGCGTCCTTCCGTGATGACCTATTCGGCTCGGCCGCCGACTATGCGAAGGCATTCGAGCAGGCGAACGGCACGCCACCGGACTACACCGCCGCCGGATGCAGCGCCGCCGGGCAGGTCCTGCAGGCCGCGGTCGAGAAGCTGGGTGAGACGCCGACGCTGTCCGAGGACGCCAGGGGCAAGCTGAATGACCTGATCGCCGCCACCGACCTGACGACCTTCTACGGACCGATCAAGTTCGCATCCGAGGGCGACCACTTCCACAACAACACGGCGCTCACCCCGATGCTGGTCCAAATCCAAGGCGGGCAGGTCAAGGCAATCGCGCCACCGGACTCGGCACAGGCGAAGATCATCTACCCGCTCCCCCCACTGGGCTGAGCACGGTCACCACCCACCGGAAGAGCGCCAATCTGGTGTTGCGCCGATTGAACTCGAAGGGCACTCGATGACCGCACACCCTGACCCGACGGCCACACGACCGTGGCGTCCCGGCTCACGAGCACGGCCGGGCACTCATGGCTGATCGAGCGCTGAACCTGATCACCGGTGTCGCGGGCGCCTTCAGCAGCGTCAGCCGCCTGGTTGCCGATTATCTGCTCGATGGCGGCGAAACGGTGCGGGCAATGGTGCACCGCGACGACGGTCGAGCCGACGCCCTGCGCGAACGAGGGGCCGAAATCGTCGTCGGTGACCTCAAGAACCCCGGTGACGTCACCGCGGCCATGCGCGGAGCCACCCGGGTGTTCTTCAACATGGCGGTCTCGGCGGACTACCTGGAAGCCGCGGCCATCGTCACTGCGCTCGCCAAAGAACACGGCGAGCTGGACGTGCTGGTGAACATGTCTCAGATGACCGTCTCGCAGATGACGTCGACCAGCAGCGAGGAGTCCAACCACCAGAGATGGCACTGGCTGGCCGAACAGATCATGAACTGGTCCGGGGTGCCGACCGTGCACGTCCGACCAACGGTGTTCCTCGACAACCCCCTGTTCACCCTGCTGCCGCGGCAGTCGATCGCCGACCGCGGGGAACTGGTCCTGCCCTTCGGCGATGGCCGCACCTCGCCGGTGGCCGCCACCGACGTCGCGCGCGTGGTCGCCGCCATCCTCCGCGACCCCGCCGAGCACATCGGCCACGTCTATGAACTGACCGGCCCGCAGATCCTGGACATCGACGGCCTCGCCGACCAGTACGCCTCGGCGCTAGGAAGGCCCGTGCGCGGAATCGACATGTCCCTGGACGACTTCCGCACGGCGATCAAGTCATTGGGCATATCAGCGCACACCACCGACCACCTCGTCACCGTCGCCAAGCTGCACCGCGCCAACCGCTACGACCGCTTCACCAATGACGTCGAAACCGTCACCGACCGGCCCGCCGAATCCGTCGAGAACTACATCACCGAGCACCGCGGCCTCTTCGGCTAAGTGAAACCAGAGCATCTCTCGCGCAACGCATTCACCCGGAATGGCACCGAACATCGCCGGTAGTGGCGGCGGAGCAGTCATCGCACCCGCGCGATGACGTCGAGTTCGACGCCGCGTGCCTTCGCCATGTGCACGGGGTGACGCGCCGATCCGCGGTAGAGGTCGACAGGGCCGTGCGGCGAGTCCCAGCCCCACTTGCTGAATGCGCGCCGCGCGTCCGCCACCGTCGGGACCGACGTGCTGGCAATACCTGCCAGCAGGTGCACCCCCGAGTATGTCGTCTCCGCCATGGTGCCGGGAGGTGGCGCTGCGGACTCTCCGATCGGTCCTGTCCCGTTCAGTAGATCGAAGGCACGAGCGAAGCCCACGGTGAACTCGGCCGCCGCTGCGGAGCCCAAGCAGGCGAACCACCCCGCGGAGATGAAGAGGTTTGTGGTGGCGTCGGCGCCGCTGGCGAGGATCACGGTTTCGTCGGTGAATGGACTGAAACGGGTGACCGTCGCGTCCAGTCCCTTTCCGGCGAACGCACGGTTGAACCGGACCGCGTCGGAGCCCACCAGCAAGGAGATGACTCCTTGTGCCCGACTGTGGATTACCTCGTCGAGTACCCGATCCCAGGTGGCCGCGTCGTCGGTGCCCAGCGGCAGGAAGCGCTCGCCGAGGATCGAGATGTCGCTGTGCTGCAGTCCAACTCGGGTCGCGGCGGCCGTGCCCCGTGGCCAGACGTAGTCGTTGCCGACGATGAACCACCGGCGCAGCTGCGACTCGGTGCGCAGCCAGTGCAGCGACGCCACGATCTGGTCGCCGGGGACCTCCCCACTGCACAGCACTCCGTCGCTACGTTCACCACCTTCGTAGGCTGCGGCGTAGACATAGGGCACTCGCCCGCGGACGACCTTGGCGATGGCCTGGCGGGCGTTGGACAGATGCCACCCGGTGACGGCATCGATGGAGCCCGAGTCCAGGAGGACCCTGATGGTGGCGGCCACCGTGTCGGGGTCGCCGCCGGCATCGACGTCGACGAATTGCACGCTACGGCCGGCGACTCCACCACACGCGTCGATCTCGGTGGCCGCCAGTTCCGCGGCGGCTCGACATTCGAGCCCGAAGATGCCCGCCGGACCCTTTCGCGGCACCGCGAGAGCAACCCGGAAATCCGTCGCTCGACTAGCTTTGGGTTCGAATACCGGCACGCTATCTGGCATGCTGGTGCTCCTCCGAGCCGCGGTGCGACCACGGGCCGGGAGTCGTCTCAGAAGGCAGGCCATGGACGTTGTCGCGGACGCGCTCGCGTTGCTCAGACAAGCATCCTTGGTGGCCGCGTGCATCGAGGACGCGTTGTCTGGCACCGATCTCACGGTGGATCGCTGGCGCGCGCTCGCATACATCGAGTCCAGCCCGGACTGCTCGATGTCGGATGTGGTGGACACCCTGGTGGTTCCGTCGACGTCGGCGACCCGGATCGTCGACTTCCTCGTCGAGATCGGTGCCGTCTTCCGGACGTCGTCGCCGCGCGATCGTCGCAGGACTATCTTGCGACTGTCTGCGCATGGTCAAACGCTCCTCCGTGACGTCGAGCCGGCGATCCTGCGGACCAGTGCGCGCCAGGTGACCGAGCAGTCCCTGCCGTAGGCACGCCGTTCATCATCCTCCGCCCGACACCTCACCGCAGGCGGGCCGCGATGTTGACAACGTGTAACACGTGGTCTGGGTGACACCTGATTTGTGACCCGTGTGTAAACAGATTTCCCGATGCGTGCGATTCCGTCGTCTGCCCTTGACGCGACTCGGCGAGAGGGTAGGTTCAGTCATGTTATTCCCATATGGGAATATCAATCCGGTCACTCCCGGAAGGGCGCCGCATGGCTCGCTATCAATATCGTTGTGTCACACACGGATTCATTCAGTCTCAGTTCCCGATCGGCACCGCCCCCTGCGCGGTGAACTGTGAATCCTGCCAGGTGCCGGCGCAGCGGGTGTTCGGTTCGGCGGCGCTGACCAGGAGCGACGGCGCAGGGGTGAAAGCGTTGGAGATGCACGAGAAGTCGCGATCTTCACCCGGGGTCGTCGTGCGGACGGGCGACAGCCCTACTGCCGCCCCGCGGCGCGGCGCGGATCCTCGCCACGCCCTTCTTCCACGTCCCTGAGGTTCACCGACAGCACCGATTCATCAGTCCCACAAGCCAATCGAGGAGACCACATGCCCGATGTCATCTTCCCCGTCGATCAGAGCAAGCCCTTCCGGGAGCAGCAGCTGGTCGGCCACAATCGGTGGCACCCCGACATTCCGGCGGTCGCAACCGTCAAGTCCGGTGACACCTTCCGCGTCGAGTCGAAGGAGTGGTTCGACGGAACCATCGTCAACACCGACGACGCGAACGACATCCGAGATTGCGACCTGTCCATGGTCCACCAACTGTCCGGGCCGTTCGCCGTCGAAGGTGCCCAGCCAGGGGATCTTCTCGTGGTCGACATTCTCGACGTCGGTCCGGTGCCGCAGCAGAGCGGCCCGGTCGCCGGGC
The DNA here is from genome assembly GCF_050701675.1 of Mycobacterium sp. Taxonomy (GTDB): domain Bacteria; phylum Actinomycetota; class Actinomycetes; order Mycobacteriales; family Mycobacteriaceae; genus Mycobacterium. Next base: position 10,424 of record NZ_JBOGDD010001327.1, read on the forward strand.
AGGGCTGGGGTTACACCGGGATCTTCGCGAAGGAGAACGGTGGCGGCTTTCTCACCGACTGGTTCCCGGCAGCGTACAAGGCGGTCTGGGACTTCACCGGACAGAAGGCGACGAGTCGTCACGTCCCCGGTGTGGAGTTCACCGGGCTCATCCATCCCGGCCTGATGGGGACGGCGCCGAGCGCAGACCTGTTGGCGACCTGGAACGCGCGGGAGGCCGCGCTGATCGCGACGGAGCCCGATCGCGTCCCCCCGTTGGCGTTGCCACCGCAGCCGGTCAACGCGGTGCTCGGCAACCTCGCCGGCGCCGAGTACGAACGTGTCGCGGCGGAGGCGGCGCGGACGGCGCCCCCACGGGAGAACGGCGGCAACCAGGACATCAAGAATCTCTCCAAGGGAAGCCGGATCTTCTATCCGGTCTTCGTCGACGGTGCCAACCTCTCGCTGGGTGATCTGCACTTCTCCCAGGGGGACGGTGAGATCACCTTCTGCGGCGCCATCGAAATGGGCGGATACATCGACCTGCGGGTCGAGATCATCAAGGGTGGCATGGAGACCTACGGTGTCACCACGAACCCAATCTTCATGCCCGGCATCGTCGAACCGCGGTACTCGGAGTTCCTGACGTTCGTCGGCTTCTCGGTCGACAAGAACGGTACGCAGCACTTCCTGGACAGCACGCTGGCTTACCAGAACGCCTGCCTGAATGCGATCGAGTACTTCTCGAAATTCGGCTGGACGCGCGAGCAGGTATATCTCATCCTCGGCGCCGCCCCCGTCGACGGGCGTCTGTCCGGCGTGGTGGACGTACCGAATTCCTGTGCGACGCTCTACGTTCCGACCGCGATCTTCGATATCGACGTACGGCCCTCGGCCCGTGGCCCGCAACGTGTCGACCGCGGCCAGTGCGCGGTCAGCACCTAGCCGCCAGTCGCCACAGGCCGACAGCAAAGAACTGAAAGGGATTTCATCATGCCTGCACCCAGCGATGCCGAGTACTTCGATCTCGGCGACTTCACCCTGCAGAATGGTTTCACGCTGCGAGAAGCGAAACTGGCCTATAAGACCTACGGCACCCTCAACGCCGAGAAGACCAATGTCATCGTCTATCCCACCTGGTATTCAGGGTGGCACACCGACAACGAGTGGCTGGTCGGCACCGACAAGACGCTCAACCCCGATGAATGGTTCATCATCATTCCGAACATGATCGGCAACGGACTGTCGTCGTCGCCGTCGAATGCACCGGCGCCCTACGATCGGGCGCGCTTTCCCGACGTGACGTTCCACGACCAGGTGCAGGCACAGCACAAACTCGTCACCGAGAAATTCGGCATCTCGACCATCGCGCTAGTGACCGGGTGGTCGATGGGTGCGGGGCAGACTTACCAGTGGGCGGTGAGCCACCCCGAGATGGTGCAACGCGCAGCACCGTTCTGCGGCTCGAGCATCACCGCACCGCACAACAAGGTCTTCCTGGAGTCGTTGATCGCCGCACTCACCGCCGACGCTGCATGGGCCGACGGTGACTATGCGCCGAATGCGCTTCCCATCAAAGGTTTACGCGCATTCGCCCGGGTCTACTCGGGCTGGGGCTACTCGCAGGCGTTCTATTGGGAGGAGGCCTGGCGAGAGCTCGGCTTCACCTCGTTCGACGACTTCCTCTACGGGTTCTGGGAGAACTTCTTCCGTGATGGGCGCGATCCCAACAACCTGATCACCATGCTGCGGACGTGGCACAGCGGAAACGTCGGCAACACACCGGGATTCGGCGGTGACGTCGAGAAGGCACTTGCATCGATCCGGTGCCCGCTACTGGCGATGCCGGCCGAGAAGGACCTCTACTTCCCGCCGGAGGACGAGCACTGGGCGTCTCAGTTCATCGCACACGGTGAAGTGCGAGTCATTCCCGGCATCTGGGGTCATTTCGCCGGGGGTGGGGTGAATCCCACCGACACCGCATTCATCGACGCCGGCATCCGGGAACTGCTGGCCAAACCGGGGTACTCGCCAGCGAGCTGATGCCGCGGGTCGCCTGTCGATTCCACCGAACTACTTCACCGGCAAGGGTGGCGGCGTGTAGTCCCGAGCCAGGGCCTCATCACCCGTTGACTGCGTCAACAGCAATCGCACGGTCTCGACCAGGTGATCCCGCATCCGCGCTGCGCTGGCCTCGGGGTCACGGTCGCGGATACCGTCGAGAATGCGCTCGTGCACCAGCAGGATGTCGGCCAGGGTCCGGGTGACGGTCGTGGACAGTCCGCGGTCCATCATCTGAATCCGGGTGTTGGCCGCCACCTCGGTAACGCGCCGGTTTCCGGCGATATTCAGGATCGCGGCGTGGAAGTCGACATCGGCTGCCTGGAACCGGGATTCATCGCCGACCTCGGCCGCCTCCCGCATCCGGTCGAAGGCCTCCTCGACCGGGCCCAGCAGTTCGTCGGTCAGCAGTTCCGCGGCCCGGTACGCCGACGGCACCTCCAGCAGCAGCCGCAGCGAGTAGATCTCCTCGATGTCACGTGTGGACACCTCGAGGATCCGGACCCCGCGGCTGCGCTCGAACCGCACCATGCCATTGCCGGCCATCCGCAGCAGCGCCTCGCGCACGGGCGTCCGCGACACTCCCAGCCGTCCCGAGATCTCCACGACGGAGTGCATCGTCCCCGGCCGCAGTTCGCCCGCTCGGACGGCGCGCATCAGCTCGTCGTAGACCCGATCTGTCAGCGAGACCTGCCCGGGGTCGAACACGATCAAGTCTCCCTGGTGAGCCGGCACATTCCGGTCAGCATAGATGTATGCAGCATGCGCCGTGTTGCTTCCGTTCGGCCGTGTCGGGCCTCGTTCACAGGAAGGACAGGTCCGCGCCCTGGCTCGCGGGCAATACCGTCTCCTCGTACAGCCGGCGCCATCCCCTGGCTGCCCGCGGCGGCGGCGTGAACGACCGAAGCCGTTCAGCGATCTCCTCATCGGGGACCAGCAGGTCGATCGACCGGTTCGGTACGTCTAGCCTGATCAGGTCCCCATTTCGCACCACCGAAAGCGGGCCGCCCACGGCCGCCTCGGGATCGCAGTGCAGCACTACCGTCCCGTAGGACGTGCCACTCATCCGCGCATCTGACACCCGCACCATGTCCCGTACCCCGGCCCGCGCCAGCTTTGCCGGAATCGGCAGCGCACCCGCTTCCGGCA